>JACDDL010000191.1 GCA_013817045.1 Actinomycetota bacterium
AAGTCGGGTACTTCGCCGAGTTTCTCGGGCAGACGGCCAATCCACGACTTCAGCCTCTTGTCGCTTCTGGTCAGATGCGAATCCGAGAGGTGCAGGATGGTCACGGTGGGTCCCTGGTGCCCGGTCACCAGTGAGCGTTCGGTCAGCTTCAGCCAATAGGGCTCGGCCAGGCTGTAGGCCGCCAGCCCGGTGCCAGCGGCAAGGGTCGCTGGTAGCACTCTCATTGCGTCGAGGATACTTGGGGAATGCGCATGTCATTGCGGTGGAAGATCGTGGGCGGCTACGGGCTGTTGCTGATGCTCATCGCCGTTCTCGGCTGGGTGACCTTGACGATGTTCGGGTCTCTGCGAAGCGTGCAACGGGATGTGTTCGACGAAGCCATTCCCCAATTGGAAGCGGTCAACGAAATCGTTCGTTCCTACACCGCCCAATCAGCGGCTGTGCGCGGCTTTCTCATAAGCAGCAATGCAGAGTTGCTGCAGCAGTATTCGAGTGAAGTTGCGACTGCACGAACCTGGCAGGCCGAAGCAAAACGATTGCTGTCATCGCGCCGTGACCGCCGCTTGTTGCAAGACCTGGTGGCTACTGGACAGTCGTTTCAGCGACTGATCAACGAGGAAGTGATTGCGCGGGCCCGGAAAGGCAAGCGAACACAAGCATTTCGCATCCTCGGCCAAGATGGCGCGCCGTTGATCTCCGAGATAGAGGTCCTGGGTAACCTGCTGCAGACCGTCCAGAAGGACAAGGTCGCTGCAGGCGAGTCTGAGCTGCAGCAGAATTCGAGTGACGCGCTGGTGACGCTGCTCTTGGTCACGATAGGGGCTCTCCTCATTGGGGTCCTGCTTGCAGTCCTGTTGCCGGGCAGGCTTGTCGCGAACATATCGAGATTGGTTGAGGCGACGCGCGCTATTGGCCGTGGTGATTTCGACCAGCGGGTGGAGATTCATTCTGGGGACGAGGTCGAAGAGCTCGCCGAGCGCCTGGACGAGATGCAGGATGGTCTCAAGCGGCTTCGCACGCTCGCTTACCAGGAACGCGAGTTGGAGATTGCGGCCTCCATCCAGCAGAACTTGCTTCAAAGGAGCCTGCCGGACGCGCCGGGGGCGAAGGTCTGGCCGCTCCAACGGCAGGCGAATCTCGTAGGCGGCGATTGGTACGACGTCGGCTTTTCCGGAAAGACGCTTACGGTCGTCATTGGAGATGCCTCGGGGAAGGGGGTCGGGGCTGCCCTGATGGCGACTGTTGCGCTGACCGTATTGCGGGCTGAACGAAGTCTCGGAACGGGCCCCAAGAGGGTCATCGAGAAAGCGAATCAAGCGCTCAAAGAGGCAACCGCTCAGGATTCGTTCACTACGCTCGTGTACCTCACGATCGACGTCTACTCGGGAGAGGTCAGATGGATAAATATGGGCCACCCGTCACCGTTCCTGCTTCAGTGTGACGGGGATGACGGACAGACCGGACGCGGCTACTACCTCGAAGGCCCGCGAAATCGGGCCCTCGGGTGGTTCGACGATCCCGGCCTTGCCGAGACGGTAATCCAGCTTCGGCCGGGGGATCGGCTGGTCCTGTTCACCGACGGTTTTCTCGAGGCCAAGGCCCCCAGTTCCGAGGCCTTCGGAGAGCACCGCCTGGCGCAGGGGCTCTCCCGCCTCAGCCGGGTTGGCTCCTCGGAGCTGGGGGAACAGCTAGTGCAGGAAGTGGAGCTGTTCGCGGCCGGTAAGCTCGATGATGATCTGACGATGCTTGTGACCGAGTTCTACGGGTCCGAGGCTTCCCCGGACGGCCGCACAGGGGTGGCGGAAGCCAGTACTGAAGTGTGAATAGGAGACAGAGTGAGTCAGCAGAAGATCGAGATCGACATCGAAGACGCCACCGGCTATCACATCTTGCGAGCGGTGGGAGATTTCGATGTCTACACCGTCGGGACGCTGCGGGATTCGATCGGGACCATGATCGAAGAAGGCAAGACGGTCGTCGTCGTAGACCTCGACGAGGTCCCGTTCATGGATTCCTCCGGCTTGGGTGCCCTCATGGGTGGAGTTCGCCGTCTGCGAGAGGCCGGAGGGGACCTTGCGATAGCTTGCACGAGCGAACCGCATCTGAAGCTGTTCGACATCACCGGCTTTGGGGAGGGTGTGTCCATCGCCCCCACAGTCGAGGAAGCCGCAAAGGGCCTCAGAGACGGAGCCGGCAGCCGGTAATCGAATCGGCCCGCTTGGCTTGCTCGTCCCGACCTAGGCCGCTAGTCGCGCAGGATCAGCTCGAGGATGACGCATTCCTCGCGCCACCTCCTGGCCGTCTCCTCTGGGAGGCCTGGGATATTCAGCCGTTTCTCGGCGATCTTTTCGGCCGCCTGATCCCATTCGGGCCCCGGCTCGATCACCTTCACCGCCGCAGGGATTTCCGCGATCCGGGCATTCTTGCCTTTCCACCTCAGAATCACGTCGCACTCACGCATCTCGGCCGCCCCGGGAATGGTTTGCTGGCGCTCTCCCGACAGCACGTAGATGCGCCCCTTGTCGTTCACGAACCACACCGGCATCGTGTGCTGCTCGGAGCCCGTCTCCCAGCGCATCCAGATGATCGTCGATTTTTTCAGCGCCTCCTGGACCGGGGCGGCGCTCGAGCTCCCCGAGAGGACCTCGAGGCGGTCCCCCCAGTCGAGCTCGGGCGACATCTGGAGGACGATGTCGTCCCAGGTGCGGTCGGTGGGAGTGAGCACGTACCAGGAGGCCAGATTGAAGAAGCTCCGCAGCGCCTCCTGAGGAGTGGCGTAGTCCTGGTGGTAGGCAAGCTGGATATCGCCATCCGGGCGCTCGTGGAAGCAGAAGAACCAGTTGCGATAATCCGGGGTCAGATAGCACTCCGCCCAGTGGACCCGCGGCTCGGCCACCTCGAGGTGCAGGCCGACGGACTGGCCCGGCACGTCGGCCTCGAAGGCCGTCCAATAGACCTGGATCACCCTCTTGATGTTGGCTTCGAGCTCCACCCGCAACACACCCGGGGCCTCCGAGGCGTTGCCCTCCTTGATGCCACGCCGCCCTATGGCCCGCATGACCTCTTCGACGATCTCTACCAGCCGCCTGTCACCCTGCTGCTCGACGATGGCCATCAGACGAACGGCGAATCGGCAATGGCCGACCGCATCATGAAGAAGGCTGCCGGCGCAAAAGCCGCAAGGAACAACACGAACTCGACATAGGCGAAACTCTTCTGCTTGAGTGCAAGGTTCGGCCAGAAGTCGAACAGGATGATCCGAAGCCCGTTGAGGGCATGGAATAACGTTGCTCCGACGAGCAGCACCTCGAACGGCTTGAACCACCACTGCTGGTAGAGCTGAATGGTCTCGTCGTAGAGCTCCGGGCCGAACCCAACCCCGAAGGTGTCGACGATGTGCCCGAAGAGAAAGGCAACGAGCCCTACGCCGGTGATTCTGTGGGCGACCCACGACCACTGACCGACGCCGCCCTTGTAGGCCGTGCCCGGATCGGCGCGCCGGAGCCTGAGAAGACCGACCACCATGTAGAGGGCGAACACCCCCGAACCGGCAGTCAATATGAAAACCAGACCTTCTATGAGCTTGGCGATAATGGCCATCTGCAAGGAGTGTAACGGCACCAGTAGGCCCCAGGCACGCGCTCAGCCCGAGGGGAACATCTGCTCGGAGATGGCCACCAGCCCGGGAAAGTCGACCGCCTCCCGCTCCAGGTAGGGCACCCTTACCCAGCGATGCCTGGGGATCTTGCGAGCAAGTGCGGTGAGGTTGTCCTCTTCGAGGCCGACGACGCGCATGAAGGCGGCTTCGTTTTCGAGCAGGGCCGCGAGAAGCCTGGCGTCTGAGCTGCCCTCCTTCAGTGATCTGAGGTGGCGCGCCTTCACCACCTGGATTCCGTCTCCGAGCTTCGGGTGCACCCGGTTCACCACCAAGGCGCCGAACGGCAGCCCTGATTCGTTGAGCCGGCTTCCGAAGTAGGTTGCCTCCCCGACGGACTCGTCCGACGGGGACGTCACGACGACGAAGGTGGTGGCGTCGGACCGCAACAAGGCGGCGACCTCCTGGGCGCGCTCTTTGAAACCGTCGTACATCCCTTCGAGATTCCCGAAGAACTCCGCTGTGTCCTGTAAGACCTCGCCCCCCACCATTCGCTTGACCAGCCTCAGGAAAGTGTTTGCGGCGACATTCGCCACTCGCATGATCCCTCCCCCGGCCTTCATGTAAGGAATGAGGAACCAGCGCAGCATGCGGCTCTCGAAGAAGTCAGTGAGCCGTCTGGGCGAGTCCAGAAAATCGAGGGCATTGCGCGTCGGAGGAGTGTCCACGACCAACACGTCGTAATCTCCGCTCGAGTGCAGTTCGTAGAGTTTCTCCATCGCCATGTATTCTTGAGTTCCGGAAAGTGTGCTCGAGATGTTGCGGTAGAAGCGGTTGGCGATGATGCGCTCGGCTTGAGCCCTGGTTGGTGCGTATTGCAGCACGACCTCGTCGAAGGTCGTCTTGGTATCGAGCATCATTGCGTGAAGCTCCCCGATGGGTTCGAGTCCCGCGGCCGTGAACTTTCGCCGATTCACCTTGACGGGATGGTTGGACAGCTCCTTGAGACCCAGCGAAGTCGCCAGCCGGCGCGCCGGATCGATTGTCAGAACCGCCGCCTTCTTGCCCTCTAATGCTGCTCGAAGGGCTATGGACGCTGCGATCGTGGTCTTGCCAACGCCGCCGGAGCCCGCGCAGACGATCACCTCCTTGTGATCGATGAGGTCCTCTATTGGGTTCACAGTTCTGCCACTTTGATCTCGATCTCATCAGCCAGGCGTTCGATGTCAGGGAGCGCCAGGCCGGCAGAGAAGAGAAACGGCAGCTCGATTACCGGCTCTTCGATGTTCCGGCGGAGCCCCGCCAGGTGGCGCCTCTGGATAGCGCTGCGGGCTTTGAAGAATCCGGCATAGCCGACGAGCGCGACGATGTCATCGTCTTCGAGGCGAAATCCGGCCGCTGCAGCCGCCTCCTTGAGGATGTCCGCGTTCAGCTTCTCCGGGTTGGAGTGCTCGAGGCTGTCCTTTGAGTTGGGATTAGAGGTATAGATAGCGTTCGCAAAAGCTATACCCGGTACCAGCCCGACCCTTGTGCGGAGCGCGCCCGAGGTCTCTACGGTTTCTTGTACCGGCATCTCCTCTGCCAGGGTTACCATGTGGACGCGAGTTCGCTCGCGGTCGCGCAACATGTCGATGATCCACTCCGATTGCCGGCGGAGGGGCCCGACCTGCACGGCGTCCGCCAGACCCATGGGCGCCGAAAGGAAAGTGAGCATGTGCCCGCTCGCTTGGGCGTCAACGATGATCGTGTCGAAATCATGGACCGGTCCTCCTCCAGACCGGCCCTGCTCGAGATACCAGACCTTCCCCAGCACGAGAATGTCTCTCAGGCCCGGCGCGGCGGTCGTGATGTAGTCGACAAATTGGGGACTCGTGAACATTCTGGAGATGCGATTGAGGTGGTATTGAACCTTTAGATACTCGGCCAGGGCCTCCTCCACGACGATATTCATCCCCCAAACGCCGGGAGAGAGCTCAGAGGGTTGATAGCCGAGGGCTTTCCCCCCGAACAACCGGGGAAGAGTGCCTTTGCGGTCGATCTCCGCGACGCAGACCTTCCGGCCCCGGCGCGCCGCGACCAGCGCAAGCGCCGCCGATACGGTCGTCTTACCGACGCCGCCTTTTCCCGCAATGACCAGTATCCGGGGCGAGAAGAAGTCTTCGAGCAACATGTG
>JACDDL010000192.1 GCA_013817045.1 Actinomycetota bacterium
GTCCAGCGTGCTCCCGCAACGGGCCCGATGAGCCCCACGACGCGCTCCTCGAGGCCGGCCAGCACCGGCCCGGGGACCGCTGCCGCGACGAACAGGCGAATGGCCGGTACGTCCGCGGTCAGGCGGTTCCTTCGATCATGCGCCGGCCGAGGTCCAGCGCCGCGGTGACGGCGAGCGCCCGGATGTTGTCCCGGTCCCCGTAGGTGAATGCCCGGCGCGCCACGGTCCTGCCCCCCCAGCACGCCCCTACGAAGACCGTCCCAACGGGCTGCCCCCCCTGCTCGCCCGGGCCGGCAACTCCGGTCGCGGCGACTCCCAGGTCGGCGCCGAGCCTGGACGCCGCGCCCTCCGCGAGCGCTGCGGCGGTCTGCTCGCTCACCGCGCCGGAGCGGTCGAGGACGCTCTGCGGGACTCCCGCGACGTCCCTCTTCGCCTCATCCGAGTAGCACACCAGCGACCCTCGGAAGAACTCGCTCGCCCCCGGCCCCCGGGTGAGCTCCACCCCGATGAGCCCACCGGTGAGCGACTCCGCCGCAGCCACCGTTGCGGCGCGGGCCAGCAGCATCGCGGGCAGCGCCGTCGTGAGGCTGTCATGGTCGCCGGGGACGGCGGCCGGGCCCAGGCGCGCCCGGATCGCCTCCTCGACCGGATCGATCAGGGCGGCCGCGTTCGCCTGCGAGCCAGCCTTCGCGGTCACCCGGACGCGCACCTGCCCCTTCCCGGCCAGGTAGGCGATCGTGGGGTTCGTCTGCGCGTCGACGAGGTCGGCGATCTTCTCGTGGGTGAGGGACTCGCCCAAGCCGAGGACGAGGATCTGGCGGCTCACGATGGCTGCGGCCCCCGATCGAACCGTGAGCTCGGGCAGCACCGCCTTCTCGAGCATCGCCTTCATCTCCCAGGGCACCCCGGGAAGGGCGAAGATGACTCCTGTTGGGCCATCCAGTGTGAAACCGGGCGCGGTCCCTTCGGGGGCGATGGCCCTGGCGCCGGCGGGAAGGTCGGCCTGCCGCAGATTCGACTCCGGCATGGCTCGGTTTCGGATCTTGAAGATCGCCCGGATGAGCGCAACGAGCTCGGGATCGCGCCGGAGCTCGAGCCCCAGGGCCGCGGCAACGCCCTCGCGGGTGATGTCGTCGGGAGTGGGCCCGAGGCCGCCGGTGATGATGACGGCGTCGCAGCGGGCAAGAGCCTCCTTGATGACGAGCGTCATCCGCTTCGGGTTGTCGCCGACCGCAGTGTGACGGTGCACATCCACGCCGATCTCCGCCAGAGCCGTCGAGATGTGCTGTGCGTTGGTATCCGCGATCTGGCCGAGGAGGAGCTCGGTCCCCACGCCGATTATCTCGGCGTTCATGTCACCGCCCTCGCGCTCAACCGAGGATCGAGGAGGTCGAGAAGACCCTTCCGTGCTCCGGCCGGGCCTCCGGCGTCGTCCCGGCCCAGACCCCCTCGAGGTCGGCGCCGACATTGCCGGTGATGCGCACCTCGATGAGGTCGCCCACGGACACTCCCGCGGCGCCGGTGAAGCGCACCTCACCGTCTATCTCGGGGGCCTCCCTGTGGGACCGGCCCGACCACATGCCCTGGGAACGATCGAAGCTCTCCGCGAGGACCTCGAGCCGGTGGCCCACGAGCGACCGGGCGCGCCCCTCCATCGTCACTTCGGCGGCGGACGCAACTCTCTCGGTCCTCGCCCGGGCGGCCGCTTCCGCCACCCGGTCCGGAAGATGAACCGATCTCGTCCCGTCCTCGGGTGAGTACGTGAACGCTCCGATCCAATCGAGCTCCGTCTCCGCCACGAACGCCTCCACCTGACCGGCCTGGGACTCTGTCTCGCCCGGGAAACCCAGGATGAAGGTGGACCGGACGCCCGCCAGGGGGTCTTGCGCCCGGATGCGCTCGATCATCCGGGTGAAGCGGTCGGCGCTCCCCCACCGACCCATGCCCCTGAGGACCTCGGGGGCAACATGCTGCAGGGAGAGATCGAAATACGAAACGATCATCTCGGAGGAAGTCATCCGGTCGATCAGCCTGTCGGTCACACCCTGCGGGTGGAGGTACATCAAGCGCAGGCGGCGCAGCCCCTCGATGGCTTCGAGGCGCCCGAGCAGGCCCAGCAAATCGCCGTCACCCGAGTCCCGCCCCCACATGACCGAGTCCTGGCTGACCAGCGACAGCTCGGATACCCCCTGGGCGACGAGGCTGCGCGCCTCGGCCTCGATGACCTCCGGGGCGCGCGACCTGAGGCGGCCCCGCATGAGCGGGATAGAGCAGAAGGTGCAGCCGCGGTTGCACCCCTCGGCGATCTTGACGTAGGCCCACGGAGCTCTGCCGAAACGGAGTCTCGGGCTTGCCGCGATGGTCGCATCCCACCATGCAGGATCGAAGCGCGTCCCGGGGTCCCCATGAATCTTCGAGCTCAGCTCGCCGCCGGCCGCGTCGGCCACGATCTGGGCGATGCGAGGATAGGCGGCGAAGTCCACAAAGGCGTCGACCTCGGGCAGGGCCTCGGCGAGCTCCGACGCGGAGCGCGCGACGAGGCACCCGGCGAGCACGAGTCCCGCAAGTCCAGAAGTGGACTTCAGGTCTGCGAGATCGAGCACTTCCTCGACCGTCTCCCGGCGCGCCGGCTCGATGAAGCCACAGGTATTGACGACCACAACCTCAGCCGCCGCAGTATCGGGGGTGACCTCGTGCCCCCCGGTGCTCAGGAGACCGGCAAGGCCCTCGGAGTCGACCGCGTTCTTGGGGCAACCAAGGGTGACGATGGCGACGCGCGCCACCGGTTAGTGAGCCACCTCGTGGTTCGACACTAGTCCAACCTAGTGAGGCACTAGAGAAGGCTCTTGATGTCGTCGGGCAGCGTCAGCGGTACCACGGTTCCGCCGGGAGACCCTATGTTGCGTCCGTTCACGATCAACTCGACCCCCTGGGCGTTGCCCAAAACGATGTCCATGTTCTCGCGTGCGGAGACCGTTCTCTTCTCGCCCAAGGCGAGCTCTTCGGTCAGCACGTTCACGCCGTCGGAAGTGACGTCCACCCAGCACTTGTCCCGCGACGCGACGATCGTAAGAGTAATCCCATCGGCCAGGGCGAGCCTGCCACCGACGTCCTTTGTTTTCTTCTCCCGCTTCGGCCTAGAGTTGCCCGAGGGGGAGCGCTCGTCCTTGGCCTCTGTTGCCGCGGCCCGTCGTGGGCCCCCCGCCTGCTCACGTGGCACGGGGACGTCCCCGGTCAAGAGCCCGAGCAAGCTGAGCGCCGCCAACGATGCCGCTGCTAGAACGGCGGCCAAGGTCCAGTTGCCGGAGCGGCGCTCTCTGTACGCCGAGGCCGACGACGGGGCCCGGCGCCTGGAGGGACCGGCCGGCCGGGGCGACTTTCCGGACGACCTCGTCGCCGCCAGGATCTGCTCCGCACCGACGGTGCTCGTCCCGACGCGCCGATCGAGCTCCTCAAGCAGAGGATCGGGCGCCACGGCCAGATAACGCGCGTAGCTCTTGAGAAAACCTCGTACGTAGGCGGGAGCGAGGAAGCCGAAGTCGTCGGCCTCCATCCGCTCGAGATAGTCGGCGCGGATCTTGGTCTTGTCGGCGGCGGCTTCGATTGAAACGCCCTTGTAGCGGCGCGCCGCCGAAAGATAGGCACCCAAGCTCGAGTTCTGGTTCACGACCCCGCCGTCCGTCTTTGCCACCTCTCCGCTACTTTGAGTGGTGGCCTCGTTACGTACAGTCATTATAGCTCCGACTTTCGGGGGGACAATAACCACCAAGGCCGAACGAATGCGCTCATCTTCACCGTGATGCACCTGTCCTATGTCTTCGGCCGGCCGGACGCTCACTTGAACGCAAAAAGCACAGGCGGGAGGACAAAGGGTCGTTCGGGGAACCCCCATATCGCCGCCCTCGGGGGAGCTTCATCAGGGTGGGAAGATCCTGCGGGCGCTGGTCTCGAACTCCTCCGGGGTCATCAGCACGTCACGCGGCTTCGACCCAACCGACGGTCCGACAACACCCCGTTGCTCCAAGAGATCCATGATCCTGCCGGCGCGTGCGAAGCCGACCTGAAGCTTCCGCTGCAGCATCGATGTCGACCCGAGGCCAGAGCGCACTACCAGCTCGAGCGCCTCCTGCAGCAGGTCATCGTCGCCGGTTCCGCCCCCCGCCCCCTGGTTGTCGCCGGGTTCGTCGGCGGTGATGCCCTCCATGTACTCCGGCCGGGCCTGCCTGCGGGTGTGGGCGACGATCGCTGCGATCTCCTTCTCGGTTACCCAGGCTCCCTGGATACGCCTGGCCTTCGAGGAATTGGCGTGCAGGAACAACATGTCGCCGTGACCGATCAGCTTGTCCGCTCCCCCCTGATCGAGGATGACTCTCGAGTCCTGCTGAGAGGCCACGCTGAAGGCCAGCCGGGAGGGAATGTTGGCCTTTATCACTCCGGTCACGACATTGACCGAGGGGCGCTGGGTTGCGACCACCAGATGTATCCCCACCGCCCGCGCCATCTGAGCGATCCGGCAAATGGCGCTCTCGACATCCCGAGGGGCAACCATCATGAGGTCCGACAGCTCGTCCACGACCACGAGGATGTAGGGGAGCTTCTCGGGCAAGGGATCATCGTCGCTGCGCCGGACGATGGCCCCACGGCCGACCGCCTCGTTGTAGAAGTCGAGATTCCTCATGGCCGAGTGCGCCAGGGTCTCGTAGCGCATCTCCATCTCCCGAACCACCCAGCTCAAGGCCGCTGCGGCTTTTTTCGGGACGGTCACCACCGGGGTTAGCAGATGCGGCACGCCCGCGAAGTGATTGAGCTCGACCCGCTTGGGGTCGATGAGGATCATGCGCACCTGGTCGGGTCGCGCCCTCATCAACACAGTGGAGATCATGGTGTTGATGCACGACGACTTACCTGAGTTGGTTGCGCCCGCAATGAGCAGGTGCGGCATCTCGCTCAGGTTGGCCAGCGCGGCCTCGCCCGAGACGTCGGCGCCGAGTGCGGTCGCCAAGGGGTGCTTGATCTCGCGGCCCAGCGGAGAGCGGAGGATGTCACCTGCCGTCACCAGCCTGCGGGTGCGATTGGGGACCTCGATGCCGATGGCGGAGCGCCCGGGTATCGGCGCCTGAAAGCGGAGCTCGCCCGAGGCAAGTGCGTACTTCATCTCTTTGGACAGGCTCAAAACGCTGTTCACCTTGACCCCGGGACCGAGCTCGACCTCGAAGCGAGTGACGGTCGGGCCTGCCGTGTACCCGGTTACCGCAGCGTCGACCTTGAACTCATCGAGGGTGGCCTCGAGCACCCGCGTGGTCTCCTGGATCGAGCGCCCCGATACCTCGCGCTCGTCCCCTTTGGCCAGGAGCTCCATGGGGGGCAGGCGGTAGGAGCGCGTCTCCCCAACGGGCATCGCCAGCTGCTGCACCACCCCGGCTCCGGATCCATCTGGTTCTGGCCCCTCCCGGCTCTGTCCCTCCGAGGGGGCCGGAGCGCCGGGCGGTTCCGCTAAGGCGGCCTCGTGGGCGGAGCCAGCATCGGCCGCCTCGGTCTCGGCCGGGTCAGGCGCCGGTCCGGACGGTGGCGACCCATTGCGCTCGTGGCCGGCGTCGACGCCCGCCAGGAGGCCGCGCGTAAAAGCGTAGGCGCTCGCACCCCCTGCGACCGTCCATCCCCTCACCCGGCTGAACGGAGTCCGGGTCACGACCATGACGCCCAGACAACAGGCCGCCGTCAACAGAGGTGCCGCCACCCACACCGACGCAAGATCTGCGAGGGG
>JACDDL010000193.1 GCA_013817045.1 Actinomycetota bacterium
GCCCAGTGGGACGATCACGAAACCCTGAACAACTGGTATCCGGGCGAGATCCTCGACGATCCTCTCTACACGGTCACCGACGTCGACCTGCTCGCCGCGCGGGCTCGAAGGGCATTCGTTGAGTTCATGCCGCTGCGCGAGCAGCATGGCGATCCCGATCGAATCTATAGAAAGGTGGCTTACGGCCCGTTGCTGGATCTGTTCTTCATAGACATGCGCACGTATCGGGGGCCGAACACCTCGAACGACCAGCGCCGGCGAAGCCCGCTCACGGCCATCCTCGGAAGGCGTCAGCTGGAGTGGCTGAAGCTGCAGCTGCGCAGCTCACGAGCGACGTGGAAGGTGATTGCCTCCGACATGCCCTTGGGGCTCGTGGTGCCGGACACCGAGACAACGTTTGAAGGCGTGGCAAACGACCACGACGGCCGAGCGCTCGGACGTGAACTCGAGCTTGCCGAGCTGTTGTCCTTCATCAAACGGGAGGCTGTCGACAACGTCGTGTGGATCACGGCCGACGTGCATTACACGGCCGCGCATCACTACGACCCAGCCCGTGCCACCTTTAACGACTTTAAGCCGTTTTGGGAGTTCGTGTCCGGACCCATCAACGCCGGCACCTTCGGACCGAACGAGTTGGATCGGACTTTTGGGCCCCGAGTGGTGTACCAGCGGTTCGCCCCATCGCCGAACCTCCCGCCCTCTGCAGGGCTGCAGTTCTTCGGACATGTCACCATCGACGGATCGTCGGGCGCAATGACGATCCAGTTGAAGGATCTGGAGGGCACATCGCTTCACTCGACGGAGCTCGAGCCAGAGGGGTAAGTCATGCTGGTGACCAGCTGACGCGAACGTTGCTGGGTCGGAACAATCCTGACGCATCTGTTCGACCGGTTCGTGGCCCTCTCGAGACAGAGTGTCTGCCCCCGACCCGTCTAACGGAGCTCTCGCTACCCCGGGGGCGGTCAGCCGGTACTTACAGGACCGGGATACGTGACGAAGGACAACGCCGAGCAGGTCCTCGAGCTAACAGAGCAGGGTACGAGGTAACGGGGCAGGGCTTAATGAATTGCGGAAAGGCGCGGGAGAGGCGATGACCGAGGAGTCTGCGGCAACCGTCGCTGGGGACGAACGCGAGGCAAGGCGAAGCGTCTTCAAGCGGGCGTTGTCCCGTCCCGAATTCGGCTCGCTCGTGGGGGCGATTGCCGTCCTGACCTTTTTCAGCTGGCGTGCCGATACGTTCCTGACCGCTCGTGGGCTGGCGAACGTGTTGGATCCTTCGGCCACTCTTGGGATCATGGCTGTGGCGGTGGGATTGCTCATGATCGGGGGCGAGTTCGATCTTTCCGCCGGCGTCATGGTGGGGGCCACTGCGACGATGTTTGCGCTTCTTACCGCCGACGCGGGTTTGAATATCTGGCTCGCGATGGCGATCAGTCTCGCTTTCGCGGTGTTGATCGGACTCTTCAACGGTTTCATGGTCTTGAAGACGCGCCTCCCAAGCTTCATCGTGACGCTGGGAACCCTCTTCATGATTTTGGGAGCGAATGTGGGGCTGA
Source organism: Actinomycetota bacterium (assembly GCA_013817045.1). Taxonomy (GTDB): domain Bacteria; phylum Actinomycetota; class CADDZG01; order CADDZG01; family WHSQ01; genus JACDDL01. Next base: position 1,557 of record JACDDL010000193.1, read on the forward strand.
CGCGGCTTATAACCGACACTGTGATCGTGAGCGGCGTCGGCAACGTTCCTGGGTTCGACTTTCCGTTCAAGATCTTTGCCGCGAATCCTGTCGGGCAGTTTCGGATCACCGTTGTCTGGTGGATCGTCATGACCGCCCTCGCGACGTGGGTCCTCTTGCGAACCAGCTTCGGCAACTGGATCTTCGGCGTTGGCGGTGACGCCCAGGCGGCCCGCAGCGTGGGCGTGCCGGTTGCGTTCACCAAGCTGATGTTGTTCGTGTACGTCTCGGTGTCTGCTTGGCTCGTTGGGATGATGAACACCTTCCGTCTGGCCTCGGCGAGCGTTTCCACAGGGATCGGTCAGGAGTTCGAGTTCATCATCGCCGCGGTCATCGGGGGTTGCCTGCTTACCGGTGGCTACGGCTCTGCGATCGGCGCCGCCATCGGTGCGCTCATCTTCGGCATGGTGAGGCAGGGCATCGTGCTCTCCGGGTGGGACAGCGACTGGTTCTTCCTCTTCCTCGGAGTGATGCTCCTCATAGCGGCGCTCATCAACCAGATCGTTCGCAAGAAGGCAGAGGAGGCGCGCTCGTGACCGTCGAAATCGAGGTCGATTCGGTCTCGAAGCACTTCGGACAGGTGACGGCGCTTGACGATTTCTCCGCTGTCGTCAAGAGCGGAGAGGTCACGTGCGTGCTCGGAGACAACGGGGCGGGCAAGTCGACGTTGATCAAGATTCTCTCCGGTGTGTTTCCTCCGGACGAGGGCGAGGTTCGCGTCGATGGAAAGAAAGTCCGCTTCATGTCGCCCAGGGACGCGCTCAAACAGGGCATCGGCACCGTCTATCAGGATCTGGCGATGATCCCCTTGATGTCGGTGTGGCGGAACTTCTTCCTCGGCACCGAACCCACGCGCGGGGTTGTCCCTTTCCGCAACCTCAACACGTCGTGGGCAAAGCAGACGGTAGTGGACGAGATGGGCAAGATGGGGATCCACATCCGCGATCCCGAACAGCGCGTCGGCACGCTCTCTGGTGGGGAGCGGCAGTCCCTTGCCATCGCCAGAGCGGTCTACTTCGGCGCGCGTGCGCTGATCCTCGACGAGCCCACCGCGGCTCTGGGCGTCAAGCAGGCGGGTGTCGTCCTGCGCTACATCGTGATGGCGAAGAGGCGCGGCCTGGCGGTGATTTTCATCACACACAACCCCAACCACGCCTACCCGGTTGGAGATCATTTCGTGATCCTCAAGCGGGCGCAAGTGGAGGGTGACTTCCGCAAAGAGGAACTGTCCCTGGACCGGCTCATGCAGATGATGGCCGGGGGAGAGGACCTCTCGAACCTCGTCGAGGAGCTGGAGCAGCTCGCCACCGAAACGGGTGAGGCGGACCTGGCCGCTGCCGCGCACGGCATCAAGGATGAGGTCGAGGGGCTTCACCGGCTGGAGGGCACGGATCACCGTGACGAAACGAGCGCATGACCGCCTCTGCGACGGAGCGAGAGGTGGCGAGCACTATGGTCGCGGCCGTCTTCCAGGGAGACGGCCGCTTGTCGATCATCGAGCGGCCGGTTCCCTTCATCACCCCTGCGGACGTCTTGATCGAGGTGGAGGCATGCGGAGTTTGCGGCACCGACATCCACGTCCTCGAGGTGCCGCCGGCGCACCCCGCCTTTCCCGGAGTGATCATGGGCCACGAGTTCGTCGGAATCGTGCGCGCGGTGGGGCCGGATGCCATTGGGGTTGAGATTGGTCAGAGGGTAGCGGTCGCGGCAAACCTGAGCTGCGGAAGCTGCTCGTCCTGCAAGAGAGGGAACCCCAACCACTGCGAGCACTTCACGACGATGGGGATCTTTCGGGACGGAGGCCTGGCGCGTTTCGTCGCGGCTCCGGCGAGCGCCTGCCACGTCGTGAGCAAGGACATCCCCCGCGAGATAGCCGCCCTCACCGAGCCCCTTTCATGCGTCGTCAACGGGGTAGAGCAAGCGCACCTGCTTCCCGGCGAGGCGGTGGCGGTGATAGGAGCGGGACCAGTCGGGCTTCTGTTCCTGTCGTTGTTCCGGGCCGCCGGAGCCGGCCTCGTCGTTGTGGTGGAGCCTACCGAGCTGCGGCGCGATGCGGCCAAACGTATGGGGGCCGACGTGTGTCTCGACCCCTCGCAGGGCGATCCGGCGCGCGCAGTGCGAGATGTGACGTCCGGAGCGGGGGCCGACGTCGTCGTCGATGCCGTCGGCGACCAATTGAGTCAGGCGCTGTCTGCCGTTCGGGTGGGCGGACGAGTGCTGCTGTTCGGCATGAACTCGAGGGCGTGGCCGAGTATTCACCAGTACGACATCACACGGAACGAGCTGACCGTGGTCGGTGCTTACGTCGGCTCAAACGTGTTCCCCAAGGCCGCGCGAATCCTCGCATCGGGTCTGGTTGACCTGAGCCCCATGATCAGCCACCGCGTATCTCTAGAGGACCTGCCATCCGCCCTCGATGCGATCCGGCAAGGAAAAGCAGTGAAGGTGGTCGTCGACCTCATGGCGGGATCATGACGACGTGTTTATGCGGCGCGAGCTGATCACAGAGGCGCACGGGTTGATGGTCCCCCCCTGCGATCTCGGAGTTATCGGATAACGGGAGATAGACCACTGCGGCCAAGAGCGGGCAGAGCCTTGAAGGGCATCAGGGTGGCTAATGCGCCCGTCAGCTTCGGCGTGTTCGAGCTCTCCACCGGTGCTGCGGGTCTGCCGGGCCCCGATGAGGTAGCAAAAGCCGTTGCAGACTCGGGCTATGAGGCCATCGACCTTGGTCCGCCCGGATTTCTCGGCCGGGGCAACGTCCTCCGTCGACGGCTGTCCCAAACTCACTTGGATCTCGCCGGCGGCTGGGTCGAGCTGCGGTTGGCCGATGGCGATGGTTTCAGACAAGACCTCGACTACCTGGAGGGCTGCCTCGATTTGTTCGAGGCCGGTTGCGCAGAGGACAGAGCGTGGTGGCCCAAGCCGACGCTTGCCGACGCAGGTTCGCCCCAACGCAAGGCCAATCCGGGCAGGGGAAAAGACCGGCCGGAGATAGGGCTCGACGACGACGGGTGGAAGCACCTCGCCCGACGCGTGGCAGAGGCGGCTGGGCGCTGCGAGGAGCGTGGGCTTGAGCCGACCTTCCACCATCACGCCTGTACCTACGTCGAGGCGCCTCACGAGATCGAGAGATTCCTCGAGCTCACGGAGGTGGGGCTGTGCCTCGACAGCGGGCACCTGTTGCTCGGGGGCGGGGACCCGGTGCAGGCGTTTTCGGATTGGGGCGAGCGCATAAACCACCTCCATGTGAAAGACGCTCGCCTCGACGTGCTCGACAGAGTCGTTCGTGAGGGTCTGGGAATGGAGGCGGTATGGGAGCAGGGCGCGTTCTGCGAACTGGGGCAGGGCGACGCCGGCATGGACGAGTTCTTGTCCGACGTCAAGATTTCGGGCTATAAGGGCTGGCTGGTCGTCGAACAGGACCGCTTTCCCTCAGCGGATGATTCGTTCGCCGCGATAGCTCGGGCTCAGACGCGCAATCGGGAGCGGTTGTGCCGCTATGGTCTGTGACGTGGAGGAGAACGGTGTCGCGGTGGAGACGGACGTCGAAGGCTATCGATCTATGACCGACCTGTGGCTTCCGGCGGGCAGGGCATCGGACGGCCCCGACCCGCTCTTCATCTCACCGGAAAAGGCCGGGTGGTCCTATGCCGGCCTCCGCGTGATCGAGCTTTCTCCCGGAGAGACACGAACACTTGTCACCGGAGAGGACGAGATGGCGGTCCTGCCTATGGCAGGGAGCTGCGAGGTGGAATGCGAGAGTCAACGATTCGAACTTCGGGGCCGCGAGCATGTCTTTGCGAAGGTGAGCGACTTCGCCTATGTTCCCATCGATTGCGAGTTGCGCATCACCAGCGCCGGCGGCGGTCGTTTCGCGCTTCCCAGCGCACGCGCCACCCGCCGGTTCGAACCTGCGTACGGTGCAGCTGAGGAAGTTCCCGTGGAGATTCGAGGGGCAGGGCAGGCGAGCCGTCAGATCAACAACTTCCTTGAACCGGGGGCCTTCCCCGCAGACAGGCTCATAGCGGTCGAGGTCCTGACGCCGGAGGGAAACTGGTCGTCGTATCCTCCCCACAAACATGACGAGCACCGTTCAGACGAGGAATCGCTGGAGGAGATCTATTACTTTGAGATTGCTCGGCTCCCGGATCGGTCAAGTCCAGAGC
>JACDDL010000194.1 GCA_013817045.1 Actinomycetota bacterium
GGTTTGGACCCCGCCCTGGCCGATGATCGGGACGTGCGGCCAGATCCGGTGAACCTCGTGGATTGCCCGCACGGCGATGGGGCGAATGGCCGGACCGGAAAGCCCGCCCATGCCACCGGCAAGCTTGGGCCGCCGGTGGGCCACATCGACCGCCATGCCGAACACCGTGTTGATCAACGACAGGCCGTCGGCGCCCGCCTCGAGCGCGCTCTCCGCGATGAGCGGAATGCTCGTGACGTTGGGGGACAGTTTGGCGAAAACCGGCTTGGACCTGAGAACAGCCTTGACGCCGCGCACGACCTCGGCGGTGGCGGGGGCCGAGTGCGCAAACATGTGGTTGCGGTCTTCGAGGTTGGGGCAGGAGATGTTGAGCTCCACCGCAGCCAGCGAAGTGTTCGCAGCTTCGATCCTGTGTGCGACCTTGACGAACTCATCGACACTGTTGCCCGCTATCGACGCAACGACCGTTGCCTCCTGGGAGGTCAACCACGGAAGGTCCTCGGTCAGAAAGTGCTCCACCCCTTTGTTCTGGATGCCGATTGCGTTGAGCATCCCCGAGGGCGTTTCGCACATCCGAGGCGTCGGCTTGCCGCTCCACGGCGTGAGCGTCATCGACTTGACGATCACGCCCCCAAGAGATGCGAGGTCCACAAACGCCGAGGCCTCACGTCCGGCACCGAAGGTTCCCGACGCGGCCAGGACGGGATTGGCGAGCCTCAAATTCCCCAGTGTGACGGCAAGCTCGGTCATATAGACACTAGTTCCCCGGGGGTGCGTGCCCGGCGCCGGCTTCGGGCTGTAGCCCCGCCCTCACCGCACCTCCGCCCAATGACAGCTCGGACTGGTCCCGGGCGACATGCTCGTGTCCACTGCTCCAGATCACCTGCGCCCCGTTGAACACCGGCCCCTCGGTGCAGGTACGCGCATAGACAACGCTCCGTCCTGCGTTTGCTCCTTTGGATCTCCGTTCGCGAAGCGGCATGACACACGTCATGCAGACCCCGTAACCACATGCCATCAGCTCCTCGACGGCGACCTGGACGAATACCTTCTTCTCGACGCAGATCTGGGCCACGGCCGCCAGCATGGGATCAGGCCCGCACGCATAGACGACCTCGGTGCCGCACTGATCCATCGTGTCCGGCAGAACATCGGTCACGCGCCCGGTTGTGCCCGCGCTTCCGTCCTCGGTTGTGAGATTGCATACCGACGCCATGCGCCTGAGGTCCATCGCGTTCAACAGAAGGTCGGCGTTGCGCGCACCCAAGACGGCATCGATCCGATGACCGTCCTTGCGCAACCTGTCGGCGAGAAAGAACAGCGGAGCGGCCCCCACACCTCCACCGACGAGCAGACAGTTGGCCCTTCTCTGCGGGATGGAGAAGCCGACTCCGAGCGGGCCCATGACATCGATCTTGTCGTGAATGTGCAACGCGGCAAGCTGCCTGGTCCCGGGGCCTCGAAGGTCGAACACGATCTCGATCGTGGAGGGCGCGCCGCCCTGCTCGTGCACCCGGAAGACCGAGAACGGGCGCCGCAGTATGAAGTCGCGATTCGGACCGCAGGAGACATTGATGAACTGGCCGGGCTCGATCTGTGCGCCGATCCCCGGCGCCACCAGAGTCAGGGCATGGTAGTTCTCGCCGTATTTCTTGTGCGAGAAGACGCCCGCCGCCATTATCGAGGGACTCATGTGCTGCTCTTCAGGTAGCTCTGCAGTGAGTTGACTCCGTGCTCGCCGCGTGTCAGCGCCTCGATTGCCTGCACTCCCGCCGCCATACCCGCCATCGTAGTTATGCACGGAACTCCGGCGCGCACTGCTGCGGTGCGTATCTCGTAACCGTCGTTGCGTGCGCCACGGCCCCATGGTGTGTTGAAGATCATGTCGATGTCGCCCGAGTGGATCCTCTCGACGATGTTGGGCTCGCCGGCGATCGTTGGCTCCGACACCTTTGCCACGCGTGTGACATCCACACCCGCACGCTCGAGCACACCGGCGGTTCCCCTTGTGGCCATCAGCGTGAAGCCCAGCTCCTGGAGCCGCTTGGTGGGCCAGATAACGGCTCTTTTGTCGGTGTTGGCCACCGAGATGAACACATTCCCCTTCAAGGGGAGGTGCACTCCCGCCGCGGCTTCCGCCTTTGCGAACGCCAGCCCGAAGTCGCGGTCGATGCCCATGACCTCGCCGGTGGAACGCATCTCGGGCCCCAGCACCACGTCCTGGCCGGGAAAGCGCTCGAAAGGCAGGACGGCTTCCTTGACGGCGACGTGCCGCAGACCGTCGTGGCCGGCGCCCGCGCCGGGGAGCAAGCCTTCGGCGCGCAGCTCTCGGAGTGTCGAGCCCGTCATCACGCGCGCCGCTACCTTGGCGAGTGGAACCCCGGTCGCCTTGGAGATGAAGGGAACCGTGCGAGAGGCGCGCGGGTTGGCCTCGATGACGTAGACGGAGTCGCCCTTGAGCGCGAACTGAACGTTGATCAGCCCCTTGATTCCCAGGGCCCGGGCTATGGCTTCGGTCGCGGCCATGATCTCGGCGACCTGATCGTCGCCGAGTGTCATCGGGGGGATGACGCAGGCCGAATCCCCGGAGTGGATGCCGGCCTCCTCGATGTGTTCGAGGACGCCCCCGACGTAGAGCTCGTCCGAGTCGAACACTGCGTCACAGTCGATCTCGATCGCGCCCTCGAGGAACTTGTCGACCAACACCGGCTGATTGGGAGTCACCTCTGCGGCTTCCGACATGTATCGGTCGAGAGATTCTTCGTCATAGACGATCGCCATGGCGCGCCCGCCGAGAACGTAGGAAGGACGCACGAGGACGGGGTAGCCGATCGATCTCGCCACCGCATTCGCCTGCGGGACCGACCGGGCCATTCCCCCCGGGGGGCTCGCAAGCCGCAAACCGGCGAGCAGCTCGCCGAACCGCTGCCTGTCCTCGGCCCTGTCGATCGCCTCGAATGAGGTGCCGAGGATCGGAACTCCCGCTTCGGTGAGATGTCCCGCAAGCTTGAGCGGGCTCTGGCCCCCGAGCTGCACGATCACACCCACGGGGCGCTCGCGGGCGACCACGTTCATCACGTCCTCGAAGGTGAGGGGTTCGAAGTAGAGGCGGTCCGAGGTGTCGTAGTCGGTGGACACGGTCTCGGGGTTACAGTTGACCATGACCGTCTCGTAGCCCGCATCCCGCAGGGCAAAAGCAGCATGTACGCAGCAATAGTCGAACTCGATTCCCTGTCCGATGCGGTTGGGGCCCGATCCGAGAATCAGGACCCTGGGCCGAACGCCGTCTCTTACCTCGTCCTCGTCCTCGTAGGTCGAATAGTGGTACGGCGTCTGCGCCTCGAACTCCGCCGCGCAGGTGTCGACGGTCTTGAAGGTCGGCAGCACCTCGAGCCCAAGACGGCGCGCACGCACCTCGGACTCGCCTGCACCGAGCATGCCGCCGATCTGGGAGTCGGAGTAACCGAAGCGCTTGGCCGTCCTCATCATCGGAGCATCCAGTGCATCGACCGATCCCAGGCCTGTGATGATGTCCTTGACCTCGGCCATGTCCGCGAGCTGCCCGATGAACCAGGCATCGATGGAGGTAAGACGCGCTACCTCGGCCACACTCATGCCGTGCGCCAGGGCGTGCTCGACGCGCGTCAGACGCTCTTCTGTAGGCTGCACCAGCCCGTCCGCCACCGGCATGTCGTCGTCGATCACCTCCGGTGCCTGCTTCTCGAGCGAACGCCACCCCTTTTGGAGCGCCTCCGGAAAGGTACGCCCTATCGCCATGACCTCGCCCAACGACTTCATCTGGGTGGTCAGCTCGGGCGGCGCGCCGGGAAACTTCTCGAAGCTCCACCTTGGGATCTTTACAACCACGTAGTCGATCGACGGCTCGAAAGAAGCCGGCGTCTTTCTCGTGATGTCGTTGGGAATCTCGTCGAGCGTGAAGCCCACCGCGAGCTTTGCTGCGATCTTGGCGATGGGAAAGCCCGTGGCCTTCGACGCGAGCGCGCTCGAACGCGACACCCTGGGGTTCATCTCGATGACAACGCGCCGGCCCGAGACCGGATCGACTGCGAACTGCACGTTCGAGCCGCCTGTTGCGACCCCGATGGCGCGCATCACGCGCGCGCCGTCGTCGCGCATCGACTGATATTCGAGGTCGGTGAGGGTCATCGCCGGTGCGACCGTGATCGAGTCCCCGGTGTGTACACCCATCGGATCCACGTTTTCGATCGAGCACACGACGACGACATTGTCGTTCACGTCGCGCATGAGCTCGAGCTCGAACTCCTTCCAGCCCACGAGGTACTCCTCGATCAGGACCTCACCGATTCCCGACAGCCGAATCCCGTTGTCGGCCGCCCGTCTCAGCCCGTTGGCGTCGTGGACCACGCCCGAGCCGCCCCCGCCCAGGACATAGGAGCCCCTGACGACCAGTGGGTAGCCCAACTCGTCACCGACCTCGAGCGCCTCTTCGACCGAGTGGGCGAACGAGGAACGGGGAATGTCAAGGCCTGCGGCGGCCATGGTGTCGCGGAAGCGGCGGCGGTCCTCGGCGCGCCCTATCGACTCCTGCGTGGCGCCTATGAGCTCGACCCCGTAGGCCTCCAGGACTCCGGCCGAGGCTAGCTCCATCGCCACGTTGAGGCCCGTCTGCCCCCCCATCGTCGGGAGGCACGCGTCGGGCCGCTCACGTGCGATGACCGCCTCGACGTACTCCGAGGTGATGGGCTCGATGTAGGTTGCATCGGCCAGCTCGGGGTCGGTCATGATCGTGGCCGGATTCGAGTTGACGAGCACCACCCGGTACCCCTCGGCGCGCAGCACCTTGCACGCCTGGGCCCCCGAGTAGTCGAACTCACAGGCCTGGCCGATCACAATCGGCCCCGACCCGATCACCAGGATGGTCTCGAGATCGGTGCGCGCCGGCATCAGCCCGCCCCGATCTGGGGGCCGGTCCCTACTTCCGGTTGGCGCCCCTTGCTTCGGCCCTGCGGCCCAGGCGCGCCCGTTTCTTGCGCTGACGGTCCTTCTTCCAGCGGACCAGCTTGCGGTCTCCTCGGCCCATGGTTCATCCTCTCTGCAGCTCGAGCTCGGCGGGCTGGAACGCCTCGATCAGGTCGCGGAACCTAGTGAACAGGTAGCGCGAGTCGTGCGGACCAGGCCCGGCTTCCGGGTGGTACTGGACACTGTAGGCGAGCCCGGGTATCTCGAGGCCCTCGACGGTGCCGTCGTTCAGGTTGACATGGGTGAGGCGCGCCGGCGTGGCGATGAGCGACCCGGCGTCCACCGCGAAGCCGTGGTTCTGGGAGGTGATCTCGATGGCCCCGTCGTCGGCGCGCCGAACCGGGTGGTTGGCGCCCCGGTGGCCGAAGGGGAGCTTGAACGTCCGCGCCCCCAGGGCGAGGCCCAGGATCTGGTGCCCGAGGCACACCCCGAAAATAGGGAGGCGGCCCAGCAGCGCCCGCACGGCCTCGATCCCGTAGGTCACCGGCTCGGGGTCGCCCGGCCCGTTGGACAGGAACACTCCCTCGTAGCCGCCCGCCAGGATGGCCTCGGCGGTCGTGGTACCGGGGACGACGGTGACCTCGCACCCGGCCGCCCCCAGAAGCTCGGCCTGGTTGCGCTTCATCCCGAAGTCGAACGCGGCGATCTCGGGCCGTCGCCCGGATCGGGGGCCGGCCGGAAAGGTCTCGGCGCGCAGGCGCGCCTCGCCGGGCCCTCCCGGGTCCGTGGGCCGCCACCGGTAGGCCTCCGGCGTGCCGGCCT
>JACDDL010000041.1 GCA_013817045.1 Actinomycetota bacterium
AGCTGCGACGGCTGCCTCGGATTGCCTCGGCCGGGCCCGCGCGCCCATCTTTACTGCACTCTGGAGCCCGGTTACCGGGTTGGTCGGTGCAATGGAGTGTCGGGTCGGGCCCCCGCGTTGGTAGTCTCCGGTGGCGCGACCATGGGATCGGCCTGGCTCCCAAGGGAATGCGTGCCGAGGCGGGGCTGCGTCGGCGATGCTCCTTCGCCGACAGGGGGCCGATCTCCCCTATGACGTGAGGCTTGCGCTTCCATACCAAAAGTAGGAGACTGATCAGGAAGGAGGGAGGCTTTCATATGTCTGAGCAATATGGCCTGTCGCGAGAGTTGGCCCAAGATGAATTACCCGACGATGCCCACGAGACTCTTGAAGAAGCACGCACCGTCCCCCGTAAACCCCTAGCCTCCGGGAAACGAGCTAGCGGATCGGAAGAGAAGGCCGGCACTGAGGAAAGGCCGAGCGCGAACCCCACGCGCGACACGCGGCCAGAGTTCAAACCTCCCCCGTTCGAGGCTCCTACTTACTGACGCAGCAGGAAGGCTAAATGGGTCTTTACTTCAAGAACGCCACGGTGTCACCAATCTGGGTGATCTATGGGTACGAATCTCCGGGCTGCGAGGGCGGAGTCGATTGGGCAAAGAAGGGTTGGTATCAGATCATGCCGGCATCCACGGTCAAGGTGTGGTCGGGCTGGGCAGGGGGAGATTGCTGGATGTACTACGCGGAGGATGATTTCGGCCACGTTTGGGCGGGTCCTTACAACACTTTCGTTCCCTGGAGTAACTTCGACTGGTGTTGGAACACGGCCTCGACTTCAGGAAAGAACATTGGGATGAAGATCTTCTGTCTGGACTGGGACACCATGGACCACACGAAGATCCTGACACTGTAGGGTCGTGGGCGATTCCCCGCGCGCTCGAGGCGAGATTTCGCGTGTACGCGTTCTTCGGCTCCCTGATTAGCTGATCTCCGGAAAAGAGACGTCTCCGCCGCTCTGTGGAACAGGGGCGTGGGTTGGTCAGCTGCTATTGAGGTAGGGATGCTCCGGCCGCTTCACGGGCTCGACTTGGGAGGCGTCGACGATGACTCCGTCGCCGATTGGATAGATGTCGCCCGTGACTCGGACCCAGTCGTCTTGACCGAACTGCCCCGGCGGCGCGCCGACAATCCTAAGCTGGATGTTTACAGCATCCCCAGGGCAGCAGCTAATCATGAACCGGTTTAGCCGAAACTCGCCGGTACCCTCGCCGGCCTCTCTGGTTACAAAGCCGGTGAATGACGACGTGCTTCCAGCTCGGGGAGCGAGCTTGTCGAGCTCGCCCACGTAACTGAGCCCGAAGATGTCGAGCAGCGAAAGATCCCCCTTCGTGAGATCTTCTCCGGTCATCGAGACGTAAGCACCCTTGATTGCCGTTGACCTTCGAGACACAGCAAAGGAACCGAGAGTGACGGGTGGAACAGCCATGATGAGAATCGCCGGAGCGACAAGGACGGCAAGGGTTCGAAGCTGCCTACGGGACAGGGGCTCTGGATGAGTGGCGCGGGAAGATAGGAACCTGCCGACCATGGCGAGAGACAAAGTTACAGCGCCTACCGGTGCCAGCCACGTGGTGCGGGAAGCAAAATAGAAGCTCGTCCTGTCGGCAAAAATCACAAACCAAAACAGCGCCGCCCAGATTGCAAGCGCCATTCCGGTTGCCAGACGGTTATGGCTCCAGGTTGTGTTCACCCTACGAGCACCTCGATCCACAGCGTTCCCAGGAGGGTAACGAGCGTGACGACACCGATCACCGTACGCAGGAACCCCTTGCTAAAAGTGGCGTTGTAGAGAAAAGCGAGCTTCGCATCCATCATCGGACCGAACACGAGAAAGGCGAGCTGGGGCCCAACCCCGAACTGTACGAACGACGCTGCCACGAAAGCATCGGATTCAGAGCATAACGACAAGGCAAAAGCAAGCGCCATCATGGTGAACAGGCTCACCACGGGGGTATTGGCTACAGAACCCAGGACCGACTGAGGCACCAAGGTCTGGAGAGCGGCGGCGACACTGGCGCCGAAGATCAAAAACCTGCCCATGAACGCAAAGTCGCCCGCAAAGTAGTTGAAGAAGCTCTTCCATCGAGGCTCGGTCTCGTGATGGGAGCAGTCATGTCCGTCACCACAATCGCATCCAGCATGGTCGTCGCGGCATCCGCAGGCGGAAAGGTCGTCCGTCGCAACGACCCGAAGGAAGCCTTCTCGGTCGCGCTCTCCGACCACCCACCCGACGATCATCGCGGCGACAAAACCCAAACCTGTCCGCCCGAGCACCATCGGCCAGAAGATGTCACGGCCTCGGTATGCAATCGAGGTCGACACGATGACAATGGGGTTGAGGATGGGAGCGGCCAGCATGAAGGTCACTGCTGCTGAGGGAATGACTCCCCTCGCCACAAGACGGCGTGCCACGGGGACCGACCCGCACTCACACACGGGGAAGGCGAAACCCGCAAGGCCGGCGGCGGGGATCTGAAGCGGTTCGGGCAGCCGGGAAAGACGGGCGAACGCCGACGCGGGCACGAACGTCCCGATGATTGCGGCAACGAATGCCCCCATCATCACCAATGGAACTGCCTGCAGCAGCAGAGAGCTGAAAACGACCACGAAGTTCGACAGAGCCGCGCGCGTAAGGGAGCCGGTCACATAAAAGAGCAGCACGGCGGCCAGCGCGCCGACAACAACCCACAAAGGAGACTTCCGGGTCGCAGGCCCGGCGCTTTCGCTCGGGTCGTGGGACGGCGGACGGTCTATCGTTACGATAGCCTCAGCCATCAGCAATACCTCCCGAAGGTGATCGCTATCGAGGGGAACGCGTCGGCCATCACGCGTACCCCGTCAGCCGTACGGAGCCGCAGCAACTCTTGCAGAACGATGTCATCGGAAAGCTTGAAGCGAGCGAGCTGCTGCTGGTCGAGGTAGATACCTCCAAGGGCGAGTGCCTCGATCAGAGAGCCCTCGACGTCGATGCGGGCGCCGAGCTGAGCCGCGAGTTTCTCCGAGGCCATCACGGTGGCATTTTCCGGCGGGTCGGCCCGGCCTGTAGCGGTCACCAGGGTCGTGAAGGAACCGCCGGAGGCCGTTCGTGCCGCACGGATCAGTCTACTTAGGGATGCGTCTAGCTCATCCAGGCGACCCGAGAGAACCACACCGACGAGATCGGGTGTCTGATCCTTCCCAAAGCCTTGGCTCCTCAACAGCTCTGCCGTTCTGCCGGCCTGTTCGACAGGAGGTGTCTTCTGATCCAGGATCACGACCCGGTCGCGGTCGCCGCCGACATACCAGTTACCTCCGATCAGGCCACGGTCGATTGGGTCTGTACCCACGAGACCGATGATTGGTCGCTGTTTGAGCGTCTGGTCGAGATCGTCGCCGAGAGTGGCAATCACCGAGCGAGGCGCCGTTTTGCTCCAAGCGGTCACGACCTTGGCTTCAAAACCCTTCCCCTCGGCCCGGCTTACGCCGGCTTCGTCACGCCGAAGAAGGCTGCCGGTAGTTCCGTGTTGATAGGGCAAACCTCCGGTCCCGATGGTTGCAAGAGACGCAGCAGGATCCAGCGGCAGAGAGCCCACCATTCCGTCCAGCGTCCCGGCACCGCTCCCCATAAGGTGCCGTAGGACCGGCCACGCAGAAGGGTGCTGCTCAAGGTCCTCGCTCCTTATCCCCTTCAAGACAACCTGGAGGACGAGCCTCGGCGTTTCTCCAGAAGCGAGACCGGCAATGGCTTCACCGGACCGAACCTCGGGGTGCTCACGGCTCAGTCCGATCACGTCCGCCAGTGTTTCGGCTACCGCATCGAGACGCGTCTTGGCGGGCACATCAGCACTCGGAGCGAGGCCCGAGCCGGAGAAGACGATCGGCACCCTCCCGCTGTCGTTCTCCGACGTAGTGGGCCACAGAGGTTTTGGCCCGGGAACTTGGAATGCGTCTCCTCCACCCACGAGTGTTCGACCGGTGACCGCGATGATGTCGGGTGCACGGCCGTCGTAGTAGCCATGCTCGATGAGCTTGCGCAAGTCGCTTGGCAGCGAGCAGAACGGCGTGTTCGATGAGGCCTCGGCCGTTGAGCGACAAGAATTACCAGCACACGTAGCGCGCAGCGCCACGGCGGGCAGACCCACCACAGCCGCCACGATCAAGAGGGCGGCTGCCCGTCTTCCGAGCTTCCTTCGGCTCGGAAGCAAGGAATTCCACATGGGGCTACCTCAAAAGACTCTCGGCCGGGGTAGAGCTCTCGTCACCTTCGATTGCAACACAGAACGGCACGAATCTAAGAGGCAACGCCCTAGCCAACCTTTTTCGCTCGTCAAGATTGCCTTGTAGCTTGTCCATCAGCGAGTCGGCAAACACTCTGAGTTTCACCCGGCGACTATAGCCCAAGATCTGGAGTTTTCCACGGAGGTCGTTGAGGACGAGCAGTTACCGACTCTTCAAACGAGCCGAGACCTTCTCGTGCCGTTCGCCAAAGGTCTCAGCTTGGGCAGGGCGGCAGCAGCTAACGGGGAAGTAGCCATGCCCCGCGCAGGCTCTCCAGCACGGGTTCGGCAGCGATCCCTGCAACTATTATGGTGGCCGTTAGGACGTACGTTGCCGAGGCTGCCCACCGCCCCAACACAGGAACGGGCGCCGTCGCATCGTCGAAGTAGGCCGGCGCCATCACGCGGGCGTAGTAGAAGATCGAAACGACCGTATTGGCCGCGGCCACGATCGCGAGCCATCCGTAGTCCGCTTCGATCGCGGCGGTGAACAGTGCGAGCTTAGCGCCGAACCCGACGAGCGGTGGGATCCCTATAAGAGACAGGAACGCGATCACGAGTGATATCGCCAGCATGGGGCGAGCTCTCGCAAGGCCCGCATACGAGGCTCGATCCGTGCGCCCCCGCAGTTCCACGACCACTCCGAACGCGGCGATGTTCGCCACCACGTAGGCGAGCAGGAAGTACATCAGAGAGGGGATGGCCAGTGCGCTGCGTCCGAGCGCGGCCAGGGCCATGAGCGCATAGCCTGTCTGCGACACCGCCGACCACCCCAGCAGGCGCCGGACATCCTCCTGCCACAGGGCCGCGAGGTTGCCCAGGGTCATCGTCGCCGCGGCCAGGAGCGCAGCAAGCGGCCTCCACCCGACGGTGTCGGGAAGGACGCTCACGAGGCGCGCCAAAGCGACGAGTCCCCCGATTTTCGGAACGGTGGTGACGAAGGCCGCCACCGGGGCAGGGGCGCCTTGCGCGAAATCGGGCATCCACGCGTGAGCGGGAAGGGACCCCATCTTGAACGCAAGGGCTGCAACAATCAGCGCCGCACCTACGATCAAAGCGGCGGCATCGTCGGGCAGACCGTCGCGCAGACCTGAAAGCGTGGTCGTGCCGGCGAGCCCAAAGAGCAGCGCTACCCCAATCAACATGGACGCTTCAAACGACCGGCCGGATTGTCATCGTCCGACGTCGGCGGGTCCGGAGTGTTTCCCTCGGGGGCTCGCCGCACGACGTCAAAATCGTGCGAGGCGTCGCCGTGGTGACCAATGAGGGAGCGTCCCGTATCGATCGCGTCTCCGTCAGGAGCGGCCGCGTTCGGCGGGCGATTCCGCTCAAGACGAACCCTCACGATCTGGCGATCTCGCCCGGCGGCAATCGTGCGTGGGTGACGCTGGACGGGACCGACGACATCGCGATCGTCAACCTCTTGCGGAAGCGCGTGCGCCGTTACCTGTCGACGGGCAAGAGTCCCCACGACGTCCTGTTCGCACCCGGCGGCCGACGGGTGTGGGTCACGGACTGGAGAGGGAGCGTCCACGCTTTTTCGCGGAAGGGCGAACTGTTGACGTCGATCAACCGTGGCGTCGCGCTGCATCACCTCGTTTTCACCCGCGACGGCCGGCAGGCTTGGGTGACCGACGGAGGCGGCGATCAAGTTCTCATAATCTCTACCCGATCACTCAGGGTCGTGGCCGCGAAGAGCATCAAAGGGTCGCCGCATCACGTCGCGCTGACGCCCAACGGGCGCAGGGTAGTGGTTGCCGACCACGATCGAGGGAACTGTGGTCGTGTTCGATGTTGCCACTCGTCGGCGTCTGAGGACGATACAGGTCGGCCAAGCACCCCACGGGGTCTGGGTCGGACGGTGATACGGAGCAAGGTCCTCGCCGACCAGCGCATCGTCGCGGTGGCCTCCGAGCGCGAATGAAGCCCCGCAACCTCGCCCAATCGGGTCGCTTCCTGTCGCGTGGATCCCTCTTGTCAGGACTCCAATCGTGCTGCTAAGCGAGAAAGTCGTTCCTTCCAGAACGAGCGCCTCTCTTCCACGGTTCCCTGATCGGACAACCGTTCGTGTTGGATCACCACGGTGGCTTTCCTCTTGCCCTTAGACGCGAAGTAGGCATGGACGCGGCTCTGATCATCGCCGAAATCGAACCGGGCCGACTTGCCGGGCTGTGACGTGCGCGAGCGCAGCGTTCCGGGCTCGAGCCACCGGTTCCGTTTCCTCGAATCGGTGAATTCCTCGAAGAGCTCCTCCACCCCCACCGGGAGTGTTTTCGAGACGCTTACGTAAAGTCCGCTGGAGTTTTCGTTCACACGTCGCATCCCCCGGCCTCGTTCGTAGCCGACGGTAACCGTCTGAGCCCACCAGCCGGACACATCATGTTCCTCGTGCACGTGGCGCGCTATCTCGCTGTGGGTTCGTTTCGTCGCTCCCCAAAAATCGAGGATCCCGAACCACTCATCCCAAGACTTGCCGGAACCGCGCTTGATCGACTCGTCGGACTTTCCGAGATCCACATCCAGCCGCGGGCTTGGCTTTCCTTCCGACTTCACGACGTGATGGCGGGCGGCGGTGTAGCTCTCACCGGTCTTGGACATGCGCTTACGGATCGAGCGCTTGCGGGCTTTTTCTTCGGTCATGTCTTCCTCCTCGCGACCGCGGACCCGAGACTCACGCTCCCCTGGGCCTGCGGCTCACGATCCGGCGGACCGAAGCCTCCCGAGGCGGAGCCCCTTTGCCCCCATCGAGTCCCGTGGCGTGAGCACAGGGGCGGGGGTTCGGCGTGGGATCGCCGTGCGAAGAGGATAGGCGTTTCTTTAGCCCCTGGCAAGCCTGGGTCGCCCGACTGCGCGAACGACAGGCTGAGGGCTTCACTTGTCTTCCGATATTGCCGATGTTCAGGCTATGCGACCAACTCCGTGGCGGGTCTACTTCACGCTGGGGGTAGTAACCCTCGTCGTTTATTTCCTGCTGGATGGTGTCGCCCAGGCAACCCTGTATCAAACCTTTGGAGCAGCGGCGCTGATAGCCATCGTCGTGGGCATCCGCAGGAATCGCCCCAGCCGGCTGCTTCCGTGGCTCGTCTTTGCAACCGCGGTTCTGTTGCAGCTCGCGGGCGACCTTACCTACTTCTTCTACGAAAATTACCTCCATGTGCTGGCGCCGTTCCCATCGGCCGCAGATGCCTTCTATCTCTCGAGCTTTCCCACATTCGCCGCAGCTTTGTTCTTGATGGCACGCGCCCACGTTCCAGAGCGAGACTGGGCGAGCGTTATCGACGCAGTCATCATCGCATCCGGGGTGGGTGTGCTGACGTGGATCTACCTTGTCGTGCCATACGCCGACGATCCAGGGTTGACACTTCTCGAACGCACAACCTCTATTGCCTATCCCCTTATGGACCTTGTGATTCTGACGGCAACCCTGCGGCTCGCAGTGACCCCTGGAACTCGTGTTCCCGCCCTGAATCTGCTTGGTTTGAGCTTTGTCGTCTACTTCGTTACCGACATTTGCTACGCCGTGATGCTGCTCGAGGGAACCTATCGTAGCGGAAGTCTGATCGATGCCGGCTGGCTTTTTGCCGCCGTGCTCTGGGGTGCCACCCCTCTGCACCCATCCATGAGGAAGTTGACAGAAAGGTCATCTTCGCACTTGGAAAACAGACTGTCCGCCAAGAGGCTCATTCTGCTCGCGGGGGCATCGCTCCTTGTGCCGGGAGTCATGGGAGTCCAGATTGCCCGTGATCAGCCGCTTCATGGCCCAGTCGTCGCGGCCGGTTCCGCAGTACTGTTCTGTCTCGTGCTGGGCCGGATGTTTGGGCTAATGACGGATCTTTCGGCAAGTGTCGACAAATACCGACAAGCCATCGGCCGGGAGAGAACCTTGCGAAGAACTGGGGCGAAGCTAGCATTGGGGCAAGGGCGTGACGACATCCACGCTGCCACTCTGGACGCCTCAATTCAGCTCGCATCGGGCGTGCCCAACGTACGCGCCAGTGTCTGGACCACCACGGGTGGCTACCTCGCTGTGGGCGCCACAGCCGGTCACCAGTCAAACATGGTCAAGCATCGAAGCGCCAGCCTCTCGGAGCTTTCGCAGTCCTGGACGACTGCTCTACTCGCCGGACGAGCTTTTCGAGTCGAGGACGGTGTTCACATGGAGAAGCTGGTTGGTCCTGCCCGCAAAGAGAACGCGCTGATTGTCCCGCTCAATGTCCTCGATCGTCTTGCGGGTGCGCTCGTAGTGGAGGCAAATACGCCCTTTCCAGATGGGCTCAACGACGCGTTCGACGCCCTTGCGTCCCAAGTAGGCCTATCACTCGAGGGCGTGGCGCTTACTCAGGATTTGCTCGAGCGCAAGAGCGAGGCACGCTTCCGGTCCTTGGTGCAATCGTCCTCAGACGTCATCCTAATCATCGAACCGGACGCCACCATCCACTACCAAAGCTCTAGTGCCACGAGGATCCTCGGTTACAAGGATGAGGAGATGATAGGAACGAAAGTCATGGATTGGCTGCATCCCGATGACTGCGAGGTCGCCGTCGCCTACATTGGGGGATCGATAGGCCGGTCCGGAGCAGTGATTACCTCTGAGTGGCGTCTCAAGCGGCGTGATGACTCGTGGGTTCAGGTTGAGGTGACGTGCAACGACTTGCTACTGGATCCCAACGTTGCCGGCGTCGTTCTGACCATCAGGGATATCAGTGAGCGCAAGGCGTTCGAAGAGGAGCTCACGCGTCTCGCATTCCATGACTCGTTGACGGCCTTGCCCAATCGGGCGTTGTTCAAGGATAGGGTCGAGCATGCAATTGCACGGATTGAGCGGACCGGGGAGCTCGTGACGGTGCTGTTCCTGGATATCGATGATTTCAAGTCCGTCAACGACACGATGGGGCATGTTACGGGAGACTGTTTGCTGCGGGCGGTGGGGGAACGTTTGAGTCAGACTTTGCGGCCGGCCGATACGGTGGCTCGTTTCGGAGGCGACGAGTTTGCCGTTTTGCTCGAAAGCGCCAAGAGCGAGAAGGGGATAGACGACGTCGCGAAGCGTATCTTGTGCGAGCTTTGCCTCCCGTTCGCTCTTGACGGCACAGACGTGTTTGTTGGGGCCAGCCTCGGCGCGGCGTCAACCGGATCACCTCAGATGACTGCGGACGAGTTGTTGCATGACGCCGATATCGCCATGTACACGGCCAAGGGTAGGGGAAAAAACACCTACGCAACCTTCGATACCGGTATGCACACCGCTGCCCTAGAGCGCATGAGGCTGAAGTCCGATCTTCAGCGGGCCCTCGACGCGCAGGAGTTTGTCCTCGACTACCAGCCAATAGTCGCGCTGCGCACTGGAGAGATTAGGGGCATCGAGGCGCTTGTCCGGTGGCAGCACCCGGAGCACGGCTTGATTCCGCCCATGGAGTTTATTGCGTTGGCGGAGGAGACGGGCATCATAGTGGCTTTGGGGCGCTGGGTATTGCAGAAGGCGTGCCTCCAAGGACGCCTGTGGCAAATAGAGTTCCCAGGGCATGAGTCCTTGGTCATCCATGTGAACTTTTCCGCAAGACAACTTCAGGAGGCCGGCATCGTGGATGATGTGGCGAGGGTGCTGCTGGAATCCCGCTTGGATCCCCGCTGCCTCTGCCTCGAAATCACAGAGAGTGTGCTTATGCATAACAGGGAAGATTCCATTCTCAAGCTCCAACAGTTGAGGGAGCTTGGTGTGCGGATCTTTGTCGATGATTTTGGCACGGGATATTCGTCTTTGAGCTATCTGGACACTCTGCCCATCGACGGACTCAAGATCGACAAGTCTTTCGTGGACCACATGGGAAGTGGCCTCGACGACTCAACTCTGACTGTGGCCGTCATCAAGCTGTCTCGCAACTTGAATCTGCAACCCATTGCTGAAGGAATCGAAACTGCCGAACAAGCTCAACGGCTTCGGGGCCTCGAGTGCGACCTGGGGCAGGGGTATCTATTCGCTAAGCCATTGACGCCTGAAGAGGTTGCTGGGCGTCTGACTTTGTCCGCAAGTCGCCCCAGCGGTTCGTCGCGCAAATAGCGCCTGCACCGAGAACGTCCCGGCGCGCCGCCGTCGAGGACCTGCGGGCCACGGTGTGGTGATTCAGACCGAGCCGCACGGGATCTTCGGTCGACACCGAGGGCGCCTTAGGCGGGACGGGCCGTACCGAATGCATGGCGTTCATCCGGGACGGCGGGGGGAACACCGTTGAACTGACGAGCCGTCACCCCTCAGAGAGCGCGTTCATTTATTTGCCCTGCTCCAATCCGTTAGGCTCCGCCCATGCGTCCCTTTCCTGATCTGCCTGAAGGCTTCGATCCTGCATCGGTAACCTCCGGCGCATTCGGTCATGTGGACAACTCACCGTTCTCGGCCCAAATGATTGCTGGAATGGATCGGTTGAGCGAAGCGCAGGCGGTCGTTGAGCTGAGACGCTGGAGCATCGATTCTCTCTCACTACACGCCGGGCAGCGAGCGCTCGAGGTGGGCTGTGGCCCGGGCGCTATGAGCCTAGCGCTTGCCGAGGCCGTCGGGCCAACGGGTTCGGTGAACGGCATCGACAACAGTGGGCTCATGGTCGAAGAGGCAAGGCAACGGTCCGCTGACTATGCGCAGGTGCAGTTCGATACCGGAGACGCCCAGGAGCTTCGCTTTGGCGATGGAGAGTTCGATGCGTGCTACTCGGAGAGGGTGTTCCAGCACCTCGATGCCCCCGAATTGGCACTCAAAGAGATGCTCCGGGTTCTGCGCCCGGGAGGGCGGGTGGTTGTGGTGGACACCGACTGGGAGACGGTCACCATCGACCACCCCGATGCGGCCACGACCCGCAAGATCCTCAACTTCGTGACCGATGACTTTTCCCCGAACGGGTGGATCGGTCGGCGACTGCCGGGCCTCTTCCGCGACAACGGCCTGAGGGACGTATCGGTGATGGCCCGTAGCTTGCTCGTCTCAGAGTGGGACCCGGCTACAGAGCCGGCGGCAATCGGGCCGCCCTTCTTTGTGGTGCTTCCTCAAGCTCAGGAGCGGGGAGTCGTCACGAAACACGAGGCGGATCGTTGGTACGCGGAGCTTGAGAAATTAGCGCGAGAGGATCGCTTCTTTGCCTCACTCACGATGTTTGGTGTCTGCGCCACCAAGTCTCCGTAGGTCCGGGATGCCGATGACGGCAGGCGAGGCGCTCGAGCGGGGCCGGCAATCCTTCGACAGGCAGGCCTGGGGCAATGCGTTCGCCCAGTTGTCCGCCAAAGATCACGAGAGGCCGCTGGAGGCCGAAGATCTCGAACGGCTTGCCGTCGCCGCATACATGGTCGGTAAGGATGACGACTGCGCGGAGGCGTGGACACGTGCGCATCACCTCTATCTGCGCCGACGGGATTCGGCAGCTGCGTCGCGGTGTGCGTTCTGGCAGGCCTGCGGACTGTACTTCAAGGGCGAAATGGCTCCGGCCATGGGCTGGGTGGCTCGTGGCCGCCACGTACTAGAGGTCGCAGAGGAGGATTGCGTCGAGCAAGGTTGGCTGCTGTTCCTGATCGCGCTGCCGATCATGTTCCAGGGCGACCCCGAGAAGGCGCACTCCGACTTCGTGCAAGCCGGCCGGATAGCGGAACGCTTCGCTGATCCGGACGTGATGACATTATCGAGGCTCGGCCGCGGCCAGTCGCTGATTATGCAGCAAAAAACCACCGAGGGCATGGTGTTGCTCGACGAGCTCATGGTCGCTGTCGTTTCTGGCGAGGTATCTCCGATTGTCGCCGGGATCGCCTATTGCGCGGTCATCGACCTGTGCCAAACCATCTTTGACCTGCGTCGCGCGCGCGAGTGGACGGCGGCGTTGTCCCGCTGGTGCGACTCCCAGCCCGATCTGGTCCCTTACCGGGGGAACTGCCTGGTCCATCGCTGCGAGATCTTTCAACTCCAGGGCGCATGGCCCGATGCCTTGGAAGCAGCTGAACGAGCCTGCGAATGGCTCTCGGGTCCGACGGCGTGGGACTCACTCGGGTCGGCCTACTACCAGCTGGGTGAGATCGAGCGGTTACGAGGCCAATGGCCAAAGGCGGAGGAGGCATATCGCCGGGCCAGCCAGGCGGGACGAGAACCGGAGCCCGGGATGTCGTTGCTCCGGCTCGCCCAGCGCCGGGTCGATGCCGCAAACGTGGCGATCCGACGTGTGTGTGATGAGGCTGGCGATCCGATGAGCCGTTCCCGGGTGCTTCCGGCTTATGTCGAGATCACGCTCGCAGCCGGCGACGTCGAAGCTGCGAGGGGCGCCGCTGAAGAGCTCGCCGAGATCGCCGGTGAACTCGACGCGCCGTTCCTGCATGCGGTTGCCACTCATGCAGCGGGGGCCGTCCTGCTTGCCGAAGGAGATATTCAAGCCGCTCTCGCAAGTTTGCGCATTGCGTACGCGGCCTGGCGGGAGCTCGACGCTCCGTATCACGCAGCGCGGGTCCGGGTGCTCATCGGACTCGCGTGCCGCGAGCTCGGAGATGGCGACAGCGCGGAGATGGAACTGGAAGCCGCCCGTCGCGTCTTCGAAGATCTGGGCGCCGCGCCCGACCTCGAGCGGGTGAGGGAGCTCACCCGGAGTAATGCTGGCGGGCTGACCCCCCGCGAGTTGGAGGTGCTGGCGCTGGTGGCCTCCGGCAAGTCCAACCGGGCGGTTGCCACCGAGCTCTTCCTCAGCGAGAAAACGGTGGCCCGGCACGTCAGCAACATCTTCACGAAACTGAGCCTCTCGTCTCGGTCGGCGGCCACCGCTTACGCCTACGAGCACGGCTTGATCTAGAAGGGCTACACAGAAATACTCAGACGCCCCTCCCCTCCAATTGGGTCTTTTGCCCGAAGCGGAGGGCCTCGCCGACATCTAGGTTCGTTCTAACGGCTCCGGCCCCCGTTGGCCGGATTCTGACGGGTAGGGACGGGCAAGCTACGGCGAAGGAGAGAGCGGTGACGAGGAGCGAGGAATTGGGAGTGACGCAGGACGAACACACAGCACCAGTGGAGGCATGGGACGCGATTGCGGCAGGCTACGGCCGGCACGTCGCCCCCACGGAGGTCCCACTGGCGAACGAGGCTCTGGGCCTGGCGGGCTTGAAGGCCGGCGAACTGTTTCTCGATGTTGCTGCCGGGACCGGAGGGCTGAGTCTTCCGGCGGCGCGCCTCGGAGCGAGGGTTCTGGCGACAGACTGGTCCTCTGCCATGATCGAGGAGCTAGAGGCGCGCATACATGAAGAGAGGCTGCCTGATGCGAGAGGACGCGTCATGGACGCGCACTCCTTAGACCTCGAAGATGACACCTTCGACGTCACCGGCTCGCAGTTCGGCGTGATGCTCGTCCCTGATCAGCCGCTCGCATTGCGCGAGATGGTGCGTGTGACCAAGCCCGGCGGGCGCGTGCTGTTGATCGCCTACGGCTCGCCGGCGAAGATCGAGTTCCTGCATTTTTTCATCGGCGCACTCCAAGCGGTCAATCCCGGCTTCGCCGGCCTGCCCGACGACCCTCCGCCACTCGAGTTCCAGGTGTCGGATGCCGAGGTGTTGCGGAAACGGCTGGTCGAAGCTGGACTGAAGGACGTCAGAGTTGAGACGTCTGCGGAAAGGATCGAGTTCCGGTCCGGACAAGAGATGTGGGATTGGGTGCTGAATAGCAATCCGATCGCCGGCATGCTGATCGCCGACCTGACAGAGGAGCAGCAGGCCACCATGCGGCAGGTGCTCGACGGGATGCTTCGGGAACGCTCGACCGACGACACCGCTGCTGTTCTGACGAGTCCGGTCAACATCGGGATCGGGACGAAGTGAATTCGGGTCCGGAAGAAGAAGGGATGCGGCCAGTCGATATCGAGGCGGGAGTCAATTTCGGCCAACAAGAGCGAGTTCAAGCGGATCCCTGGACCTTGGCTATGGGGTCGCGAGCTTGCTCATACGCGGAGAAACCATATTTGAGTCTTGATACCAGGACTTGAGTGGAAGATACCGGCGCGCGAGCGGGGGTGGTTAGCCGTCAGGTTTGCGGTTCGCCGTGACGAAGCCCTGGACGAAGTCGGCGAGCGGGGTCGGGGTGACCCCAAAGGTGCCGGCCGAGTCGCTCATGTCGATGGGTGAATCGTAGGTCTCCAACGCGGCGAGCAGGCCGCCCATAATCTCCGGCAGTCCGGGAACTGAATTCCCGGGCGCTATCGAGCGCACCGGTACTTCGTGGCGTAGTTCGTGCTCGAACGTCGTGATGACATCGATCGCACGGAGGCCCAGGGGCAGACGCTCCTGATCGGAGGCCCCAGCCGGGTTTCGTCGCCAACTACGGCCGGAACCCATATGTCCATAAAAACGTTCGGCTCGAGGATCGCAGATTTCATGATCAGTGCATTGCTAGCCGAGCCCGAATAGATGATGCCATAGCAGGCTCATTGCATCCGCGCAGGACCTCGCATCCAGAGCGACACATGGAGTCTCCGGGCTCGCGTCGCAAGAGCTTTACGGTAGCCTCCTGATTGTTCTTGCTCGTTCGTAGGGCGACTTCGTAGGGCGACGAGGGTAGAGCGGAGAGAAAGTGGGGAGTGTGGGGGAATGGTTGGAAAGCCCAGTGGGGAAGCGATAGGCGGACTTCAAGATGGCTTGGCCTTCTTGACGGGGTTCTCGTGTCGGGTGTGACCGGATCCTCCGCTGCCGCGCCCTTTCCGGAAGAGCGATCCTCACCAGCAGGGCAGGTCGTTGTGGTGGCCGTCAATGCCCGGCAGATATTCCGGCACAGCGCCGCCAGGTTGGAGCAGTTGGCCATCGCCCTGCGCAGACGTCCCAAGGCGTTTGATGGCAACTACTATGCACCGGACGTCATCCTCGTAAACGAAGTTTCGGCGATGGATCTTGCCCTCGTCCGAAATCACTTGAACGACCTCTTCTCGTTGAATAGCTATGTAATAGCCGGCGAGAGACCAGACGAGGTCAAGACCAAATTCCTGATCAACGGAAAGACAACGTCGTTGATCTCCTATCGCAGTTGGGCTGATGTTTGTGTCTCCGACGTCAGATATCAGCTAATCAACGTCAAAGAGCGTGCGAGCGGCGCCTTGGTGACGTTCGGCGGCGTCCACTTCCGGGCCGACTACAGGGGTTCGGGTGGCGGTGAATGCAGAAACCAGAACGTGGACAAGGCTCGAGAGCGGCTGGGGCGCCAAGGTGCCCGCGGGATCCTCTTTGGGGATTTCAACCGACGGGCAATGAACAAGCAGCGAGAATGTGATCCTGAGGAGACGTCGCGCGTCGAGCCCTGGTACGAGGACATGACTTCGGCTTCGGCTGTAGACGGCCGTTCATACCTCGATGCGGTAAGGGAGTACAACCGGGCGAACAATCTTTCGATGTTCGATGAGTGGACGCATGAGGAGGAGGATCCGTCCACACTCTGCGACGGAAGGTCAGGCCTTCGAAGGAATCGTATCGATTACATCTTCGTCGACGCCACGCTGAAGCCTCTGGAAGCCCATGCAGATCACCCCGGCTGGGCGAGCAGGACTCAACCGGGCGTCATCAGGTGCAGCCCCTCGCCTCAATGCAAGTATTCCGACCACCGCTTCATCTGGGGCCGCATAGGGCTGACCTAGAGTCGCTCCGTCGGCCGCGTCCATCGCACGTGGGCCGGTGCAGGAACCTTGCGCTTCATGAGCTCGTCGGGAACTGCGGCCCGAGCCACCGTCTCCAGCGGGAGCACACCGGCCCACACATCGAGGTCGTGGTCCGCATCCTCGTCGACCGGGGGCCCGCTCCGGACCTTGAGGGATGCTTCCTCGAAAGACAACGCGACCACGAGCGTCTTGGAGAACTCCCGGAGGTTTGGCCGGCGCGCCGCCTCCCATCGCCCGGGGCACACATGCTCGACGAGGGCCTGCAGCGCGCGCAGCTTCTCCTCGGCATCGGTTACCTCTCTCGCTCGTCCCAGAACCATCACCGACCGGTAGTTCATCGAGTGGTGGAACGCCGAGCGAGCCAGCACCAGTCCGTCGAGGATGGTGACCGTCAGGCACACCTCGGCCCCGCTGCTCCGCCGCAACGCACGGCTTGCGGGGGAGCCGTGGAAGTAGACCGTATCGCCCAGTCGTCCGTGAATCGTGGGGACCACGAACGGGATGCCGTCCTCGATGAAGCCGAGATGGCAGATGAAGGCCTCGTCGATGACAGCGTCGATCAGGCCGGGGTCATGGGAGCCTCGCTCTGCAACGCGCCTCACTGCGGTTCTGGGGGTGGCCTCGCCTCTTTCCATCGTCCTCTTCCATTGCGCACCCGCCGGATGTTATTGTTATAGTACAAAAATATGAATGTATCAGAACTATATCACGATGCCCCCCGGACCTCGGCTGGTATCGCCGTGTTCATGGAAGCGGCGGTCAGGGAAGGGCGTATTCCGAGCGACGATTTGCTGCCTCCCGTACGGACTTTGGCCGAGTCCCTCGAGGTGAGCCCGGCAACCGTGGCATCGGCTTACCGAAGGCTCAAGCTGCGTGGGGTGGTGGTGACCGACGGCAGGCGCGGCACGCGCGTGAGCGCCACTCCTCCCTTGGCGCACCCGTTCGCCCGCCCGGTCCCACCCGGCGTGCGAGACCTTTCCTCCGGCAACCCCGATCCAGCGCTGCTTCCCAGCATCGCGGCCGCCCTGAGCGAGATGCCGGATGAACCAATCCTCTACGGGCATGACGCGCACGATGCGCGCCTGATCCAACTTGCCCGAGACGGCTTCGACGCCGACGGGATCAGCAGTGATGCTATGGCGATCGTTGGGGGGGCGCTGGACGGTCTCGAGCGTGTGCTCCGCGTACACCTGGCGCCCGGGGACCGGGTCGGTCTCGAGGACCCGGGTTGGCGTTCGGTGTACCACCTGATTGCCTCCCTCAACCTCATCCCCGTGCCCGTTCCCATTGACGACGACGGTCCGCTGCCCGACGCTCTTCAGCGCGTATTGCAGAGTGGTTTGGATGCTTTGATCGTGACCCCCCGCGCGCAGAATCCCACCGGAGCGGCGCTCGAGCGAGGCCGTGCGAGCGAGCTCGAGCGGATGGTGTCGGTTCATCCGGATCTCCTCCTGATCGAAGACGACCACGCAGGACCTGTCTCCGGCAGCCCTTACGAGTCCATGGTGGGGGAGGGCCGCGAGAAGTGGGCCGTCATTCGCTCGATGTCGAAATCGTTCGGGCCGGATCTACGCGTGGCGTTGATGGCGGGGGATGCGGCGTCGATCGCTCGCGTTGAGGTCCGCCGGCTGCTGGGACCCGGTTGGGTCAGCCATATCCTGCAGCGTACAGTTGCCCACATATGGAGTGACCCCACGACGCCCTCGCT
>JACDDL010000195.1 GCA_013817045.1 Actinomycetota bacterium
ACACACATCCCGGCGTCGTGTCCTTCTACGCCAGAGCACTCCTGCAAGGGCACATCCCAGGTCTGCATCGCGGTCAGGACAGACGCCAACTCGGGGGTGATTTCGTTCTCGACCGGGACGGAGTCATGGTTCTGGCGCATCCCGAGCGAGGCCCGGAGGACAGAACTCCGGTCGGCTCGATCCTGCGAGCCGTCGAGGATGCTGCTTCCCAACGGGCGTCGAGAGAGTCCGGCTGCTGACACGTGCGTCGCCGCCTCCTGATAGCTCCCGCCGCCAACTTCGAAATACCGAACCAACCTCCTTGCCGTGCTGCGAATCGCACGAGCCGACGAACACGTCGTGCCCCGCCGTTGAGAAATGACGGGCAAACCCCGATCCCATGTTTCCGGTTCCCAGGATTCCCACCTTCAAAAGCGTCTCCCTTCCGTCTTCTCAATTCATGCGATCTTGCCGAGAAGCCACGATCAGGGCGAACACCGCGGGCACGAGAAAGAGCGAGCCGAGAGCGGCGGCGACAGGTGGGTCGGCCTGGACGAACGGCACCAGCACCACGGGGAGCATCGCGATGCCCCCGCCGACGGACAGAGATGTCCCGTATTGGCCCCACGAGACGAGGAACCCCATCAGGGCGGCGAGGGCCAGCGACGGAGCAATCGCGGGGATGGTGACGAACCTCAGCCTGTGGACCGTGCCCGCGCCCATCGCGCGCGCCGCCTCTTCGAGTGACTCGACCTCGCGGCTGAATCCCGATGCCAGCAAAAGGAAGACGTAGGGAAGCACGTAAACCATGTGGGCGAGGATCAGAGCCGACAGGCTGTCCACGAGTCCGAGACGGATGAACCATTCGGCGAGCCCCGTACCGACCGCATAGGGCGGCACCAGCACGGGAAGCGTCATCACAACAACCACGAGTGTGGGGCGTCGAAGCCGGCTCTCCCCCAGCGCCCGGGCCGCGGGCCACGCTAGAAACAACGCGATCGTCGTCGTTGCCAGGGCCACGAGGGCCGAGTTCACGAGGGCCGGTCGCGCCGCCGTGCCCTCGGCGAGCACGATGGACCAGGCCCGAAGACCGAAGCGCTGTGGCAACACCGCCGGCGCGCGCCAGCTCTCCACGAACGATTGAAGAAGCAGGATCACGAACGGGACGGAGACGGCCAGCGCCACCGCCCACGCGCCTATCCGGGCCGGCCGAGTGCGACGGATCATTCGTCCGCCCTTGCCCGGCGAACCAGCAGGAGTGCGCAGACAATCGTCACCGCCGCGGTGACGAGCAGAATGGACGCCGAGCGCGCCTGACCGTCCAACTCCGAGGTCCTCGCCGCATCGAGGGCGAGCACCGCGAGCGTCTTGGGATAGGTCGGTCCAACGACGAGCGGAACCTCGAACGAGCCGAAGACGAAGGCTGCGACGATGAGGGAACCGAAGCTCAGGGGCGCGGCGATCCTGGGCCACACGACCCAGCGCAGACGCTGAAGAGGTCCCGCCCCCATGGTGGCGGCCGCCTCTTCGCGTGCGCGCACCTCCGGTCCCCACACCGCAACTATCAGCAGCGTCAGAAACGGCGCCTCCTTCAAGACGTAGACGAGCATTATCCCCAGGCCGGCCCGATCGCGTATCAATTCGAAGGGCAGCGCCCCCGCGAGTCGATCGACCACCCCCGCGGGACCGATCCACAGCACCACCACGACGGCAACGAGCAGGTGGGGTACCGGCACGGGCAATCCGAACAATGCCCACAGGGCACGACGGCGCCCTCGAATCAGGTGCGCGAGACCGACGGCGACGATCATCGAGATTGCGGTCGATGCCAAGGTTATCCAGGACGTGAACAAGAGCGAGTCGAGGAACGCCGGATCGGTGAGGATCGCGCGCCATGCGTCGAGGCTTACCTCCCCCGCCAGGCCTGCGGGTCCGGGCTCCAGACTCGTTCTCACGGCTCCGACGAGCGCGCCGCCGAACAGCGCCACGATGATCATACAGGCAGGCAACACCGCCACCGCCGCCGGCACTCGCCTCATTTGTCGTCTCCGAAATGCTGTTGTCTCCGTGGCAGGATGATCTGGTGCTCGACTCCACACTGCGCGCCCATCTCGGTCCCGCACTCGATGGACTCGGCCGGCGGATCGCCGGATGGGGAGTCTCCGCCAATCTGATGACTCTGGTGGGGTTCGTGCTCGGCGCGGGGGCCTGTCTTGCGGCCGCGACGGCTCGCTGGCAAGCCGCGCTCTTGCTGTGGATTGCGAACCGGATCTTCGATGGACTCGACGGTCCGGTCGCGCGCGCTCGCGGGACGAGCGATCGTGGCGGTTTCATGGACATCGTCGCCGACTTCACTGTCTACGGAGGCTTCGTCGTCGGCGTTGGGATAGCGCGCGAGGAGGCGCGCGTCGCATGTCTCGTGCTGCTGCTGACCTACTACGTCTCCGGCACCGCCTTCCTGGCCCTCTCGTCGATTGCCGAGCGCACCAAGATCTATCTCGGTGATGAGAGGTCGCTGCGGTTCCTGGGAGGCCTGGCGGAGTCGACCGAGACTTTCATCGCGTACGTGCTGTTCTGCTTTTTTCCGGACCAGGCTCAACCGATCGCGTGGGTCTTCGCCGGGGCTGTGGCGATCACGGCGGTCCAGCGCGTCTGGTTCGGCATGAGCACATTGCGGGGCAGGGCCCGTCCACCGTGAGCTCACCGCTGCATGCGAAGTGGCATCCGTCGGGCGAGCCGTAGCGCGAACAGGAGGGGGCGCGTCCACCGTCGCACGCGATGGCTCAGCCATTTCTCACGTAGATAATCGTCCGCGGCGCCTGCGGGGCCCCTCGAAAACGTCGGGTAGGGATGGATCGCCTGGGACAGGTCGTCGAGTCGAGCCTGGTTGGAGATCCACGCGGACAGCTCGGCCACCGTCTCGCCTCCGGCGACCCCGACGACGGTCGCACCTACGAGGCGCCCCTTTGGATCGGCGATGAGCTTTGCGAAACCAGCGGTCTCACCCAGGCAGATAGCTCGATCCAGCTCCGAATGGGAGAAGGTCCGAACCAGAGGCTTCTTCCAGCGCTCGCGCGCCTCGGCCTCGGACAGGCCCACCCGTCCGACCTCCGGGTCCGTAAACGTGACCCAGGGAAGGATCTCGCCGGAAGCCTTCCTCCGCGTATGGAACAGCGCGTTGGTCACCACGAGGCGGCCGTGATGACCGGCCAGGTGTGTGAACTGAGGACCACCCACCACGTCCCCGGCAGCAAAAATGCGAGCGCCGGTGGTCCTCAGGTGATCGTCCACGAGCACCGCACCGTCGGCGCGCGTCTTCACTCCCACGCTCCCGAGCTTGAGGCCGGCGGTGTTGGGGCGTCGTCCGGCGGCGACGAGGATGCGATCGAAGCGCCGCTCCAATCGCCGCCCCTTGAGTTCCGCGACGAGAACCGACTCACCCGACGCTTGCCGGACCGCGACCGCACGAGCGTTCACGAGCAGTTCGACACCATCCTCGGCGAGGCGCTCGGAGATAGCGGTCTGCGCCTGCGGCTCCTCCTTGCCGAGGATGGTCGAGTCCATCTCGACGATCGAGACGCTGCTCCCCAACCGACGAAATGCTTGACCGAGCTCGCAACCGATGGGCCCGCCCCCGAGCACGACGAGTCGGTGCGGCAGCTCGTCGAGATCCCAAAGGTTGAGACTCGTGAGGGGGCCGGCCTCGTCGAGCCCCTCGATTCCGGGAACGACCGGCTCCGAACCGGTGGCTATCAGGGCCGACCCGTATCGCAGGAGGCGATCTCCGACCACGATCCGGCCCCGTCCCTCGAAGCCGGCGCGTCCCTCGATGACCTCGACCCCCGCGGCGCGCAATCGCTCCGGCGAGTCTTGCGGATAGATCTGCCGGCGCGCAGCATGCACGTGAGCCATCACACTCGAAAAGTCGACCTCGGGCTCCACCGGGGCGAGACCGACCTTCTCCGCCCGGCGCATCCGTTGCGCCAGCGTCGCCGCTGCGATCAGGCTCTTGCTCGGGACGCATCCGGTCCACAGGCAGTCGCCACCGGTCGCGGTCTGCTCGATTAGGCAGACGCGCGCTCCGAGGCCGGCCGCTCCGAACGCCGCCGTCAGGCCGGCCGTCCCACCGCCGATGACGGCCAGGTCGTAACCCCTGCTCACCCGGGACTCCTCGAAGATCTCGACGAGGTCTCTGGAAGGCGCCAGAGGTGCTCCTTCGGGAGGTCGACACCGACCTCGGCGCCGAGGGCAATCGGGCGCTGAGCCGGGACATGCGCAGTCAGAACGAGATTCGTCCGGCGAAGCCGCACCCTCACGTGTGTCCCCATGTAGACCGCCTCCTCGACCTGCGCTCTGAGACCGTCATCCCCGGTCAGACGCACGTGCTCGGGCCTGATGACGAAGACGGCATCTCCGTCCGGTCCCGTTGCATCGAACGAGAATCCCTCGCCGTGCGCGGTTCCCGCAACCACCCGGACCGGGACGACGTTGACCGCGCCGAGGAAGCGCGCCGCCCGTTCTGAGCTCGGCCGCGCAAAGAGCTCGCGTGCGGGGCCGTGCTGCTCGATCCTTCCATCGAGCATGAGTGCGATGTCATCCCCCAGCTCCGCAGCCTCTTGAAGGTCGTGGGTCACGTAGAGCGTGGTCAGCCCCCTACCGAAGTGCAGCTCTTTGACGAGGCGGCGCAGATCGGCCCGCAGGTTCGGGTCGACGGATGCAAGAGGCTCATCCAAAAGGAGTATCTCGGGCTCACCGCAGAGCGCCCGAGCGAGAGCAACCCGTTGTTGCTCTCCCCCCGACAGTGAATCCGTTCGGCGCTCTGAAAATCCCGCCAGGCCCACGTCCTCCAGAAGCAAGGGCCCGCGCTGCAGACGGCTCGCGCGCGAGACGCCCGCGACCCGCAACGGAAAGGCGACGTTGTCCGCGACGCTCAGGTTGGGAAAGAGGCGGGGCTCCTGAAAGACCATCCCGATTCCTCGTCTGTGCGTCGAAACGCCGTCAAGGTTCCGCTCGCCGATGGAGATCGTCCCCGACCTCACCGGCTCGAGCCCGAGCACAGCCCGCAGCAGGGTCGTCTTGCCGGCGCCGGAGGGCCCCACCAACGTGGTCAAGGAACCCGCGCGCACCTCGAGGTCGAGGCCCCGCAGAACGGGAATGTCTCCTCGGACGACGACGAGTTCGCGGCACGCCAGCATGCGTGAAGCTATCTGAGCACCTCCCGCTCCCATCTCTCTTCGATCTCGAGCACCCGTGAGGCGGGGAGCTCCTCGAGCAGTCGACCAAACTCGACCAGCGTGTAGCGATTGTCGTCGAAGCGGGCGAAACCAAGCCGGTCGCGCGACGGCAGGCGGCCCCGGTCCAGCACGGAGGCAAGGCCGATCACGCCCGGGTCCGCCTTGATGTGCTGTAGCTCGGGCGACAGCAAGAGGTCGGCGACGACCAGCGCCCCTGCTTGGTGGGCCGCGTTCGCCGGGATCGTGACGTAGCTGGTGTTCTGCAAAGCTCCCGAATCGAACACGAAGGGACGAGCCGTCGACGAGAAGATTCCCTTGCGGACGGCCGATTGGACGAACGAGGGATCGTAGCTCATGGCGAAGTCGACCTGGCCATTACCAAAGAGCTGGCTCAGCTCCGCCTCCGACCCGGGGAAGGCGTCGCCCCCCCGCCACAGATGCGGCTTCAACCCCTCGAGAAGAGTGAACGCGTCGTCTTCGCCGAGCGCCTGAACGGCTTGACGCACGAAAGCGGAGCC
>JACDDL010000196.1 GCA_013817045.1 Actinomycetota bacterium
CGCGGCCGCCGATGCGAGTGCCAGCCCGAAGCCGGCGAAAGGCTCCTTGGCCAGCCGTTCGCAAGATGAGGGCCGCGGCGAGGGCTACCGTCGCGGCGGCGGTGGCCTCGGGGAAGAAGCCGCCCTCCTCGGCCCCGAGGTAGATGATGAGCCCGATGAGGAGAGCAGCAGGGGCGAGGCTCGCGAGGGACCCTTGCACTCGCGCGGCAAGACGGTTTCGGGTCATACTGGAAGGTGGACGAGAGAGCCTCGCGAGCGACCGAGCGGGGCTTCGGGAAGCGCGCCGCCAGTCACCTGCAGAAGACCCCCCGCTCGACGAGGGCGGCCAAGCGAGCCGGTGCTCGCTGTAAGGTCGGACTCCGCTCGGGGTGCGCCAGCAAGATGCGAAACCCGCGGACGCCCACCTCGAACAGGAAGGCCTCGAAGGTGCTCGGAAGCGGACCGTATGGCGTCTCGACGAGGAGGTCCGCGCCCCGCTGACCGTAGGACATGAGCCGCAGTTCCTCGGTTGACGCCTCCTGAGCACAGAGCAGGTCGACCTCTCCTCCGACTACGATCTCGATTGCCAGGCCGTGCTCCGTGAGCTGCGCCCGCAGCTCCGCACAGGACCAGGAGAGGTTATCGGGCCGCACCCTCGGATGGTCCTCCCGCAAATCGTGGGGTGGCGGCGACGGTCCGGACGCCGTCCGCCTTCCCGGCCTTCGCCGCCGAGACGCTTTCGGACACGGCTGCGGCCCGTCCTCCAGGCCCGCCAAGAGGTGGTTGTGCAGATCGATCCTCGGCTTGACCGGCGGGGGCGCGACCCGGTGCAGAAAGTCCCGCGAACTTTATGCGGTCTGACTGGTCACTGCAGAAACCTATGGTCTCGAGAAGAGGAGGTCCGCCTGCACGAGCCGCTTCGGGCGCCTCTCCCGATCATACACGGGATTATACCCACCGGAGAACTCGAAGTCACGCTCCAGAAGATGACAGACAACATCTCCGGCTAGGGGTTGGCCCAGATAGAGTTCCACGAAAGAGCACTCCACCAGGACCTGATCGGTTGAGGCCAGCGCCGTGTCGGCACCGCTCAGGACATCGAGCTCACTCCCTTGCACGTCGATTTTCAGGAGACAAGGACGAGCCAGCGACTCGCCCTGCAACGCGATGTCCAGTGGCAAGACATCAACAGTTTCGCGTCTCACTTCCTCCGTCAAGGGGAAGACCGTCGGCAGACGCGCCGAGACGGGGAGCAACGATGACGAGTCTGTCGAGCGAGTTACATGGAGAGTGCTTTCGCCGATCGACGAGCCGGCAGCCACGCCGAACAGCCGTACCCGGGGGTCGGAGCCAATCGCTTTTCGCAGGCGGTGCTGCGCGTCCGCTAGAGGTTCGAAGCACAAGACATGGGCGGACGGGAATGTGTCGAGCGCGAACAGTGCGAACTGACCGGTATGAGCTTCCGACGTCGATCACAGTCCGGAAGAGACAATTGAAAGGAACTGACCTATGCTCGATAGCACCCGCCACGCCGTACAACAGGGCACGCCTAAACCGGCCTCGAGAGAGTAGGTGGGCCAGCTTCCGCCCCTGACGCGCGCGACGAGCATAAGGGGCTAAGCGTGCCGACCGTTGGCTCGGACGAGAGAGCATCGCTGCCGAAGCGTACACGTTGACGTCGAGAGTTGTATCTCTAGTCTTCGGGCCCCGGCCTACGGTGTGAGTGACGGCGCGCCTTTCTCGTGAGGGGTCGCCGGTTCACGGCTCGCTCCGGAGAGGTCGGACTCCGGGGCGCGAGGTTGCCGCGAGGCGCTCGGGCAGACCCGGGAGCGACTCCGATCGCAGCCTGAGACCGATGAACGGGGTCCGGCCAGATGCATCAGCGAGTATTGGCTTGGGCGATGCGGGTTGCTCCGCGGTCGTGGTTGCGGAGCGCGGCGTCGAACGCCTGAACGTGTGAACGCGCACAGGCGGTGGCGTCGTACAGGCTTTCCGCCCGGCGTCGCCCCGCCAGACCGAGTTGACAGCGGAGCTGAGGATTCTCGACGAGGGAGACGCTCGCCGCAGCGATCGCCTGAGGGTCGCGCGGTGGGACCATGAAGCCGGTGACGGTGTGCTCCACTGCCTCGGCCACGGAACCCACGTCTGTCGCTACTACCGGCAGCCCTAGGGCCATGGCCTCTCCGACGACCGTGGAGACGCCCTCCGACCGGGGCTCTGAGGTAAGCCAGAACAGATCGAAGGCGGAGGCGAGCTCGGCGACTTGCTTGCCCGGGTCACGAATGGCGATCCGTCCATCGAGCCGAAGTTCACGGATTTCCCGTCGGATCCGGTGCAGATAGCCAGCGTGATGAGCATACGATCCACCTAGCATGACGTAGTATACGTCCGGATGGGTAGCATGGAGACGCGCCGCTGCGCGCACAAAGGTCAGGTGCCCCTTCATCGGGTTGAAGTTGCTGACGTTACCTACGACCACGGCCTCGCTCGGAACACCTAGTTCGCGGCGTGCCCACGACGCCCTTTCTGAGTCTGGCCTGAAGCGGTCTGCATCGACAATCGGGAAGAAAGAGATAAGGCGCTCGCCGAAGCCCTTCGCCCCAGGGTGAGCCGTTGCGACCGCGTTTCCGGAGGTCATGAGAGAGTCGGCTAGGACCCTTACGAGCGGCATAAGAACCAGCCTCATCGCCCAAGGCGGGAAGGTATCAAGCAGCTGCCAGGTCACTGGCACGCCCTCGAGTCGTGCTGCAAGCCCAGCCTGAGGGTTGATCAATCCGTTGACCAGCACGAGATCAATGCCGCGACAACGGATTACCTCCCTAATCTGTGTGACCTCGGTCGGCAGGTTGGCCGCAAAGCGGAGGTGGACGCGCGGATCGCTCGTCGCACGTATTCGACCAAGCGGCAAGGTTATAAGATCGACGCCGCGCGCGCGCAGCCGGTCCGCCGCATCTCCGGGCTCGTCGGGTAACAAAACCGTAGTTTCGACCCCACGGTCGGCGAGCAGGGGAATGACGGAGGCATTCCGATTATGGGGGCCGCCAAAAACCGGGTAGTGTATGACAGATAGGATGTGCAGTTTTCGTGGCAAAGCGTCAGTCAGCGGGTCGCTCGCGTTCAGGTGGCCCGGCCCCCGCTTGGGGGTAAGCAACGATTCGCGAGTCTAGCGCGTATCATCGCCAAGGTAAACTGGCGTGGCCTAAGCTGGGGGCGGCGCGTCGTCGGGCTGAGCAGGCTGGCGTTGAAGACCCGTACCACGCCCAGGCGGATCACTGCGGGCCGGCTCGCCCAGGCCATGCGGTATCTGCGGGAACAGACCGACGATCTTGAGGCCCGCGATAGCCGCGTGCTTACGACTCAGCGCAAGTGGGCCGTCGAGAACCGCTTCTACACCACGCTCCGACTCGACCCTCGCTTGGGCACGCGCCTCAGAAGTCTCCGACCGTGGGGATCTCCCGGTGTAACCCGCACTCCTGCTTTCTCGTGCCTACCCACCGACCCTCTCGGCCTGCGCCGGGGAGAGTGCAGTGCGTGCAGCCAATGGACCCGTACCCACGATCGTGCAGCTCATTGTAGGGTAGGTCATGCTCGCGGATATAGTGCCAGACATCGCGCTCGGTCCAGCCGGCTAGCGGGTTCGCCTTCCATAAACCGTTTCGAGGATCCCAAGCGAGTCGCTTCGTCGAACGTCGCTCCACCGACTGTTCCCGTCGTACCCCCGACACCCAAGCGTCCACCGTGGACAGCGCCGCTGTTAGTGGCGCCACCTTGCGGATCTCGCAGCACGCGGTCGGATCCGTCCGCCACAGCTCGTCGCCGAAGAGCAGTCGCTGCTGTTCGAGGTCGATTCCGCGATGGACCTCGAGCCGAATACCGTAGCGCTCCTCGAGCCGCTCCCAAGTGGAGTGAGTCTCGGGAAAGAGGAGGCCCGTGTCCAGCGTAACAAACCGCGTGTTCGGGTCGACCCGCAGCATGAGGTCCATGAGGACCGAAGACTCCTTCTGGAAGGAGCAGGCCACAAGGAGGCGGGAGTGGAAGACCTTGACCAGCTCCATAAGGAACTGCTCGGTCGCGAGTCCCTCAGCCCTATGCTGCAGATCCCCCGCCGCGGCGAGCCTCTGCTCCAGATGTGTCATCACCGAGCCTTTCATTCTTCACGTGCGACATTGGCGAGGAAGGACGCTCCGGCTATGCGACCACCGCGGCAGGCTCCGTCTCGGGCCCGGCCTGATCGGCCGTCGTACGCCAGTCCACACGTGGGCGGATGAGCTCGTGATTCACGCGGTCGCGGTACTCTAGGGCCACGTTGAGCAGCGAGTCGAGCAGCGAGTCGGAAAGGTAGTGAGGTTGTAAACCGAGATCGAGGAGGCGGGTGTGCTTGGCGTTGTAGTAGTGCTCCTCGAGCTCGACTCGTGGATTGTCGAGGTTCTCGATCCTCGTCTCCAGGCCGATCTTGGTCGCGGCGTCGGTGACAAGCTCGGCGATCCGCCGGATGCTGAACTGCTCCGTGAACTGATTATAAACGCGCAGTTCCCCCTGGTCGGCTGGGTTCAACATCGCCAGCTCGATACAGCGGACGGTGTCCCGGATGTCCAGGAACCCGCGGGTCTGGCCCCCCTTCCCGTAGATGGTCAGGGGATGGGAGATCGCGGCCTGGACGCAGAAGCGGTTGAGCGCCGTTCCGAACACGCCCTCGTAGTCGAAGCGGTTGACCAGGCGCGGATCACGCTCCGTCTGCGCAGTGAGAGTCCCGTAGACGACCCCTTGATGCAGGTCGGTTGCCCGGAGACCCCAGATCCGGCAGGCGAAGGCGATGTTGTGGCTGTCGTGCACTTTGGTGAGGTGGTAGAAGGACCCGGGCTGCTTCGGATAGGGCAGACGGTCACTGCGCCCGTTGTGCTGGATATCGATGTATCCCTCTTCGATGTCGATATTCGGCTGGCCATATTCACCCATGGTCCCAAGCTTAATCAGGTGGCACTCAGGTACGAGCTCCTTAATGGCGAAGAGCAGGTTGAGCGTTCCGATGAGGTTGTTCTCGTGGGTGAAGACAGCGTGCTCGCGGTCGATCATGGAATACGGGGCCGAGCGCTGCTCGGCGTAGTGCACAATCGCATCGGGACGGTGCCGGTCGATAACGTCCCGGGCGAACTCCGAGTCACAGAGATCGCCGACCTCGATGTCGATCCTGCGGCCGCTGACGTCGAGCCAGGCATCGATCCGCTCCTCAAGCGAGCGAATGGGGGTCAGGCTGTCTGCGCCCAGCTCCTTGTCCCACCGGCGACGGATGAGGTTGTCGACGATGACCACCTCATGCTCGGCGTCCGACAGATAGAGCGCGGTGGGCCAGCCACAGTAGCCGTCTCCTCCGAGTACCAGTACCTTCATCGTCAATCTCCCTGAGTTGGATGACCCGGCAGGACAACCGAGAGAGCACGGCTCAAGCCGATCCCGGTCACACGCCCTGAGTTACCGCAACAACGCGGCGCAGCGCTTCAGCCTGTCCAGACGCCAAGCCGAGACCGAACCCGACGCCAAGCCGAGATGGAGCCGCTGCTACGCACGCTCAGAAGCTAGCAGACCCTGGCTGTTAGTTAAGCTAGGTGCGGGGTACGCGTTCAGGGGGTTTGGTGACCGCCGGGTCGCGTCCCATCCTCCGGGTGAAATCGTCCGGGCGTAGTTTCCGCGGGGCCGGCCATCTTAGGC
Organism: Actinomycetota bacterium; assembly: GCA_013817045.1. Taxonomy (GTDB): domain Bacteria; phylum Actinomycetota; class CADDZG01; order CADDZG01; family WHSQ01; genus JACDDL01. Next base: position 5,686 of record JACDDL010000196.1, read on the forward strand.
GGCGATCACCTCCTCCGTGGTCGACCGGTCCTCGCCGACG
>JACDDL010000197.1 GCA_013817045.1 Actinomycetota bacterium
TTCCAGAGCGTCCTGGACGTGATGCTCGACCTTCTCCACGGCCTTGGGTTCGACGAGGGGACCGACCGTCACGCCTTCTTCCAGCCCGTCGCCTACCTTCATGGCGGACATCTTCTCGGCTAGCCTCCTGGCAAACTCCTCCACGACGCCTCTTTGAACGAAGATGCGGTTGGCGCAGACGCACGTCTGGCCCATGTTGCGCATCTTGGAGACGAGGGCCCCCTCCACGGCGGCCTCGATGTCCGCGTCCTCGAAGACGATGAACGGGGCGTGGCCTCCGAGCTCCAGGCTGAGGCGCTTCATGGTGTCGGCGGACTGCTTCATGAGTAGCTTTCCGACCTCTGTCGAGCCTGTGAAGGAGAGCTTGCGGACCCGCTCGTCCTCCATGATCGCCGAGGTCATGCCCGAGGTGTCGGTTCCGACGACCACGGAGAGCAGACCCTTGGGGAGCTCCGCTTCCTCGAAGATCGCGGCCATCTCCAGGGCCGAGAGCGGCGTGAGCCGGGCTGGCTTTATGACCATGGCGCATCCGGCAGCAATCGCCGGGCCGAGCTTTCGTGTGATCATGGCGGCGGGGAAGTTCCACGGCGTTATCGCGGCCGTGACCCCGATGGGCCGTTTTATGACCAAGATACGCTTGTCCGGGAAACTCGCCGGGATGGTTTCCCCGTAGACCCTCTTTCCCTCCTCGGCGAACCACTCGATAAAGGAGGCAGCGTACTCGATCTCGCCGCGCGACTCGGCCAGGGGTTTCCCCTGCTCCAGGGTCATGACCCTCGCGAGGTGCTCCTTGCGCTCGTGCATCAGACGGGCGGCGCTCTGCATGATTGCGGCCCTGTCCGCGGCGGTCCTCTCGGCCCACTCCGGCTGGACGGCCGCCGCGGCGTCTATGGACCGCTGCATCTCCTCCCGCCCGCCGTCGGGAAGGACGGCTATCGTTTGGCCGTTCGCGGGGTTCGTTAGCTCGAAGGTCCTGCCCGATGCGGAGCCTCCGACCCACTCTCCGGCGACGAAGAGCTCTTCGAGCATCTCGGCTCTCGCGGCCGAGCGCTCCGCGGCGTGTCTTCTGTGGAACTCAAGAGACTTGTCCACGATTCTCCTTCCGCTGGCCGACTTGCGGGTCGGTTATGGATTCACTCAACGCCTGCGCGGCGAACTCCAGGTCTTCGTCCGTCAGGCTCAGGGGAGGCGCCAACGTTATGGAATTGTCGAACCTTGCGACGGTGTCGGCGTTCTTGCCGACGATGAGGCCCCGCGCCTTGCAGGCGGCGACGATCGCGTTGACCTTCTCCGAAGAAACCGGCTGCTTGCTCTGCTTGTCCTCCACCATCTCTATGCCGAGGAGGAGTCCCTTGTGCCGGATCTCGCCCACGTTCGGATGCCCTTCGAGCCCAGAAAGCTTCTGGCGCAGATCCTCGCCCATCCTCGCGGATCGGCCGGGCAGGTCTTCCTCGTCCATGATCTCGAGGTTCTTTATAGCCACGGCGCACGCGCCCGGGTGGCCACCGAATGTGTTGACGTGCCGGAGGCGCTCGTATTCGCTGTCGCCCGCGAAGTTCTCGTATATCTCGCGCCGCACCGCCGTCACGGAGAGCGGGAAGTACCCGCTGGTGATACCCTTTGCCATAGTGACGATGTCCGGCTTCACGCCGTAATGCTGGTGCCCGAACCGCTTGCCGGTCCGGCCGAAGCCGCAGATGACCTCGTCTACGATCAGGAGCGCGCCGTTCTTGTCGCAGATCTCCTTTACGGTACGCAAGTAGTCGTCGTGGGGGATGAGTATGCCGCCGCCGGTGATGATCGGCTCTATGATCACGCCGGCCACCGTCTCGGGCAGTTCCCAGGTTATGACCCTGTCTATCTCCCTCGCGCACTGCAGCGTGCAGGCTTCCTTCTCGGCGCAGAGGTGGCAGCGGTAGGAATCCGGAGGTGCTACGTGCAGGAAGCCTGGGGAGAGCGGCTCGTAGCGGTATTTACGCTGGGCCATCCCGGTGGCCGCCAACGCCCCCATGGTCTGCCCGTGATAGCCCCGGTAGCGGCTGACGAACTTCCAGCGCTCCGGATCCCCGTTCTGCTGGTGGTACTGGCGCGCGACCTTGAAGGCGACCTCGTTGGCCTCCGAGCCGGAGTTGGAGTAGAAGAAGACGTACTCGTCGTCGAGCCACTCGTTGAGCTTCTCGCCCAACTGTATGGCGGGCGGGTGGCTCTTGGTAAGCGGGTAGAAGGACAAGGTCTTGAGTTGCTCGTAGGCGGCTCTTGCGAGCTCTTCGCGGCCGTAGCCGACGTTGACGCACCACAACCCGGACATGCCGTCCAGGTAACGGTTGCCTTCGGCATCGGAGATCCAGGCCCCCTCCCCCTCGGTGACGACCATCGTGGACGCGTGCGGATCGTAGCCGCTCAGTGCGTGCCAGATGTACTTGCGGTCCGTCTCGGCCCAGTTTCGATCCTTTTCGAGCATCGGTAGCCTCCTCTTATCAGCCGATCGCGACGCGATCGAGAACTTTTGCCGGGTCGGTGTGGGGCAGGTCGTGGGCTTCGGCGACCGGCTCGGAGACGAGATCCCCGCGCAGCGTGGAGAGTCCTCTGGCCAGGGACGGGTCCTTGGCCGCGGCCCCCTCTAAGCCGTGGTCGGCTATCTGGATCAGGTACGGCAACGTCGCGCTCGTCAAAGCGAGCGTCGAGGTGCGGGCCACGGCGCCGGGGATGTTCGCCACGCAGTAGTGGACCACGCCCTCCTCCACGAACGTCGGCTCGGAGTGGGTGGTCGGCCTCGCCGTCTCTATACACCCGCCCTGGTCTATGGCGACGTCGGCAACCACGCTGCCTGGACACATGCTAGCCACCATGTCCCTGGTGACGAGCTTGGGCGCCTTCGCCCCGTGCACGAGCACGGCCCCGACAACCACGTCGGACTCGGCCACGTAGGAGGCGGTCCTCGCGCGGTTAGGCACCACGAGGTCCACCCTCCCCTCGAAGATGTCCGAGAGGTAGGCGAGGCGCTTCGGGCTGATGTCCAGCACCCTGACGATGGCCCGCATGCCGACGGCTATCTTGGCTGCCTCCGTACCCACGACCCCACCGCCGATGATCGTGACCTTCGCCGCAGGGGTCCCCGGCACCCCACCGAGTAGCAACCCGGCCCCACCCTGCGGGCTCTCCAGGTGGTGGGCCGCGGCCTGTATAGACATCCTGCCCGCCACCTCGCTCATCGGCGTCAGGAGCGGCAGCGAACCGTCGGGCGTCTCGACCGTCTCGTAGGCGATGGACTGTATCCTGCGCTCCATCAGGAACTCCGTGAGGCCCTTGTCCGCCGCCAGGTGCAGGTAGGTGAAGAGCTGCTGGCCCTCCCTGAAACGGTCGTACTCCTCGGGGACGGGCTCCTTGACCTTCACGATCAAGTCCGCGGAAGCGAATACCTCCTCGGGCCCGTCTACCAACCGCGCCCCCGCCTCGTCGTACTCCCCGTCGGTGAAGCCAGCCCCCCTACCGGCCCCAGCCTCAACGACCACCTCGTGGCCGTGGTGCACCAACTCAGCCACGCCGTCGGGCTGCATGGAGACGCGGCCCTCCATGTCCTTGATCTCCTTGGGTACCCCTACCACCGATTTCGACACGAGCCCTCTCCCTTTTCTGGAATCACGCGGCTATGTTCCGATCACTCCTCGCATACCGAGACCGGCTAGGCCTCCCGTCGTCAAGATTCCCCTGCAGCGAACAGGAAACTCATCCTGCTCACCCCGTTTCCAATAACGGGCTTGCCTATGGGAAAGTGCCGGCGCGGCATAATTAATGGGCGTGGCCGGCGACCTTTGCTGGCAGAACCGAGGAACCAAGTCACCCGCGGTGCCGATCGAAGGCTCTGCGAGCCGCACCTCTTCCATAACTCCTTTCCCTTACCGGTAGGGAACAAGTTCAGTGTAAATTGTTGACAATATTACGTCAAGAGCGAGACCAGGGTCGCGAACTTCGGGGATTTCGCTGGCTTGAGAGAATAGATTCCTTGAACGGGCTTCTCGGTTCATCTCACTGAGTGCCCGAGCGCCCGTATCCGCACCCTTATGCGCCTCTCGTTAGCTGTGTAAGGACTGTTCGAAATTTTTACCAGGGTATGTATGTGGGAAGCGCTGCAGGGATGGGCAGAGTGGGATCGCGTCGTGACGCAAGGAAGAACAGTGCAGCGAAGGGGACTTTGCGCAACCGCTACAAGCAGATCGTATGGTGGACGAGGTCACTTCAGCCCTGGACCCGGAGCCCGTCGGCGAGATCCTCAACGTGGTCAGGATGCTCGCCGACCGATCCGACATGACGATGCCGCTCGTGACCCACGAGATGGGCTTCGCCCGCGACGACTCGGACCGGATGCTGGTGTTCGACCACGGGCAGATAGTCGAGCAGGGTCCGCCCGACACCATCTTCACCAACCCTTCCCACAGGCGCGCCCAGAGGTTCCTCAAGGCCGTAATAGAACATGTCTGAGGGACTCGTAGCCACTACGACAACCTCCGGGAACTTTCCGCCCATTGCGCCGCTGCCCTTTCTTTTCTTCCATGCCGCGACCCTAGCCCATACGTTGGTTCGCGGCAGTCAGAGAACGTTTTTATCCGACGGGACTCTATTGCCGGAGGAAGGCCCATGCCTCGATCTCGACCAGGGCTCCATCCGGCAAGCCCGCGACGCCGACGGTGCTGCGGGCGGGTTTGGCCGTGCCCATGCCACGGGCGTAAGCCGCGTTGAACTCCGCGAAATCGTCTATGTTCGCCAGGAAACACGTCGTCTTCTTGACGTCTTCCAGGCTTGCCCCCGCTCCTTCCAGGATGGTGGCGATGTTGCGGATAGCCTGCGCGGTCTGCGCGCTCAGGTCGGGGGCCAGGCGATCTCCGTCCTCGCCGGTCTGTCCCGAGACGAAGACCCATCCTTGCTCCGTCGTGTACAGTTCGTAGTGGCCTGCGGGTTGCACCATCTCGCTCCTTCCATCAGGTTCTTGCCGCCCCGTCGGGTTACAGGCATCGCACCGCCGATTCGAGCGACCCGGACGCGACGTTGTCGCCGGTTATGATCGCGGCGGTCGTCTGGCCTCTACCCTTGGCCGGCTGGCCGAGTAAGTAGGCCACGACGACCGCCGCGGCGCCTTCGGCGACGAGCCGCTCGTTTCGTAGCGTCCATCGCATCGCATCGCGGATCTCGTCTTCCGGGATAAGGACCACGTCGTCCACGAACTGTTGCACGATCCGGAAGCTGTACCGGTTGTCCGGCCCTAGGTCGCCCATGAGCGATCCTGCGATGGTTGGTATCTCCTGTGTGGCGACGGGCCGACCAGCGGCAAGAGATCTCGCCATCGTGGGTGTTCGCTCGGCGGATACGGCGATCACGCGTGTTTGCGGCGCTAGGGACTTTATCGCCAAAGCCACTCCGGCCGCCAATCCGCCGCCCGATACGGGCACGAGAACCGTATCGAGATCCGGGATCTGCTCGTGGAGCTCGAGACTGATCGTACCCTGTCCACTGATGACGTCGGGGTCGTCGAAAGGGGTGACGAACAACTGGCCGCGCTCTTCGGCCAGTTGCCGTCCGCGCCCGATCGCCGCGGTCTGGTCGCCCTCCACGATAGCCACCCGGGCGCCCTCGGCGCGGATGGAGTCGATGCGATCCTGCGGCACGTTCTTCGACAGGCAGACGATCGCGTCGAGCCCGAGCGTCCGCGCGATATAGGCGA
>JACDDL010000198.1 GCA_013817045.1 Actinomycetota bacterium
CGCGCACCACAGAACGTGAGGAGTCCAGGAGCGGCCTGTTCGAGCCGCTGCTCGAACAGCACGGGGCCACCGACTTCCTCGGCTACGAGCACCTGAGCATCACGGCGCGCATCATCGGCATGGCCGACGGGGCCGAAGGCATCCCCGCCGCGAGCGAGGGCGACGAGGTCGACGTCGTGCTTGACCGCACGGCCTTCTACGCCGAGGGTGGCGGCCAGGTGGGCGACCGGGGGGCTATCCAGAGCACATCGGGCGCCGCCGCGGTAACCGACACCCGCCGCTTCGTGCCCGGGCTCACCGCCCACCACGTGACCGTGCGCTCGGGCGAGCTCAAGGTCGGTGACGAGGTCGAGGCGATCGTGGGCCCGGCGTGGAGGTCGGGATCGCAGCGGGCGCACACGGCCACCCACATACTTCATTGGATCCTGCAGAACCGGCTTGGTGAGCATGCCCGTCAGGCCGGTTCGCTGGTCGAACCCGGACGGCTTCGATTCGACTTCAGCCATTTCGATGCACTCGGCGATGCGCAGGTCGCCGATGTCTCGGCCGAGCTTCAGGAGCGCGTGTCCATCGACGATCCAGTGCGTGCCTTCGAAACCAGCCTCGACTTCGCAAGGTCGATCGGGGCAATGGCGATATTCGGCGAGAAGTACGGGGACTTCGTGCGCGTGGTCGAAGTGGGAGAGTACTCGAAGGAGTTGTGCGGAGGCACCCATGTGCCTCACACGAGCTCGGTCGGGGTCGTTGTCGTCACGGGCGAGTCGTCGGTGGGCGCGAACCTCCGCCGGATCGAGGCGTTGGTCGGCCACGAGGGCCTGCACCATCTCGAGCGGCGCGCCGCGACACTCGAGCGCGCCGCCGGTTTGTTGAAGACCAGCCCGGATGAGGTTGCCGAGAGGGTAGAGCGGCTGCTCACCACCCAAAAGGACATGGAGCGCCGCCTGGCCGAGGTCGAGCGCGCCGCCGCGGCCACCGAGGCTGCAACACTGGCCCACTCCGCGGTCGAGCTCGATGGTTCCCGTTTGGTGGTGGCGCGCCGGGACGAAGGCGTTGATGCTCTTCGTTCGCTCGCGCAGATGCTGAAGGGGCGCCTGGGATCCTCGGTGATAGTTTTCGGAACTGCGTCCTCCGGGAAGGCAAATCTCGTTGGAGCGGTGAGCAAGGACTTGACCGCACGAGGTTTGTCGGCGCGCGACCTCCTCGCTCCCGGCGCGGCTCTGCTCGGGGGAGGCGCCGGCGGAAAGCCGGAGCTCGCCGTTTCCGGCGGCCCGTCATCCGAGCGGCTGTCCGATGCGATGGAGGCAGTCGAGCGCGCCGCGCGTGAGGCACTGCTCGCCAGTTGATACTCGGTGTCGATCCTGGACTCAGGCGGGTGGGGCTGGCGGTCGCCGACGAAGAGACGCGCGTTGCGTTGCCGTTCGATGTGATCGATGTTCGCAGCGTCGATCCTGTCCTTCGGATAGCGGAGCTGGCGCGTGAAAGAGGCGCAAACGCCATAGTGGTGGGACGCCCGATGGGATTGTCCGGACGCGAGGGCCCCGCGGTGCAGGCCCAGCGCGAGTTCCTCGTGCAGCTGCGCATGGCCGTTTCGGTTCCCGTCGAAGAGTTCGACGAACGACTGACGACGGTGATAGCCGAGCGGAGCCTGCGCGCTCACGGATCATCAGCCGGAACGCGCGCCAAGGTGCGCGATGCGGTCGCGGCTCAGGTGATGCTGCAAGGTTACCTCGACACGATGAGCCGTAAACACACTTCCGGAGACAAAGAGTGAGCGGAGCCGTCAAGGCGCTGCTGGCGTCCCTGATGATCCTCGCGGTGCTCGTCGGCAGCGCAGGCGCGGTCGTGTACGGGTATCTGCAGAGGGTGGGAGTCGTCGGCGACAGCGATCCGGGCAAGCGCGTCACGGTGGTCATCGCGAGGGGCTCGGACGCCAGCGAGGTCGGTGATCTTCTCGCAAGAAAGAAGATTATCCCGTCGGGCTTCGGCTTCCAGATCGCCACGTTCCTGGAGGGCGGCGGCGACAAGATACAGGCCGGACGCTACAAACTGCCGCTCGGGCTCACCGCCAAGGACGCGCTCGCGCGGCTGACAAAAGGCGCGCGGGCCCAGGACTACTACCGGGTCACATTCCAGGAGGGCTCGTGGCTGACGGACTTTGCAGAGACCCTCGCGAAGGAGGGTGACATCAAGGAGAAAGCGTTCATGGAGTTCGTGAAGTCCGGGAAGGTTCGCTCGAAGTACGGGCCGCCCGGCGGGCGTTCTCTGGAAGGCCTGCTGTTTCCTTCGACCTATGAAATCGGTGAAGGTGAAGCCGCCGCCTCGGTGGTGAAGCGGCTCGTAGAGGAATTCGACGAGCGGGCGACGGCGCTGAAGATCGGCCAGGCGCCGGGCCTGTCACCCTATGAGGCGGTCATCGTTGCATCGATGATCGAGGCCGAGGCCCGGGTCGAAAGCGACCGGGCGAAGATCTCGACCGTGATCCAGAACCGACTGCATGCGCAAATGGCTCTGGGGATCGACGCCACGCTGCGCTACGCGCTTCGCAAGCGCGGGGGCGCTCTGACACTTTCGGATCTTGCGGTCGATTCGCCGTACAACACGCGCGAGGTTGGTGGTTTGCCTCCGACTCCGATCGCGGCGCCGGGGGAAGCGTCTTTGCGCGCTGCGATTCACCCGGCAGACGGCGATTGGCTCTACTACGTGGTGTCGGATTGCCGGGGGCGCCATGCGTTCACCGAAAGTTACGACCAGTTCCTCGCCGACAAGGCGCGCTACCGGGCGCTCACCTGTTGAGGCACCCCGGCCACGACTTTGCAGGAGTGCTCGGATGGCCGCTAGAGCACACGCTCTCGCCTGTCATTCACAATGCCGCGTTTCGCCAGTTGGGCCTCCACTGGATCTATCTCGCGTGGCCCGTGCCGAAGCCGGATCTGGCCGCTGCGGTCGGTGGGTTGAGGGCTCTCGGCGCGATGGGCGCCAACGTGACCATGCCTCACAAGGAGTCGATCGTGACCCTGCTGGACGAGGTGTCGGGTGACGCCCGGGCCGTCGGCGCGGTCAACACGGTGCAGCGGCTGGGGGGCCGCCTCGTCGGCCACAACACCGACGTCGACGGCTTCCGGGAGTTTCTCATCGACGCAGGAGTTCGCCCATCGGGTCTTCGTGCGCTGATCCTCGGAGCCGGGGGGTCGGCGCGGGCGGTCGTCAAGGGACTGGCGGACCTCGATATCGGTGAGGTGGTCATCGCCGCACGCCGTCCCTTGAGGGGGGCCGAGCTCACCTCGCTGGTGGGGAGCACCCCGGCAACCGTCCACCCCTGGGACGCCGCAGAGAGGCTCGCGGGCGAGGCCGACCTCGTCGTCAACGCAACTCCGGTGGGGATGAAGCCTGGGGAGAATCCGATCCCCGGTGCACGGTGGCGCGCCGATCAGGTGGTGGTCGACCTCATCTACCGGCCTCCGGCCACCCCCCTGATCGAGAGCGCGCGGGCGTCGGGGGCCGGCGCCTGGGGGGGCATGGGCATGCTCGTGCACCAGGCGGCGGCGTCGATCCGCATCTGGAGCGGTCAGGACCCGCCGCTGGAAACCATGTCGGCTGCGGCGCTTCACGCCCTGGGGGGACTCAGCAAGTAGGGGACCAGCCGCAGGGGGACTTAGCCAAGCAATGGGAGACCCAGCCCAGCAGGGGGACTCAGCCGGTAGCGATGGCTGCCGCTGCCAGAACAAGCGCTACGTCCTCACCCGACATCGGGCGATAGAAGAGAAAGCCCTGGGCGGCGTCGCAGCCGAGGTCGTCGAGCCGCGCCAACTGCGATTCGGTCTCGACCCCCACGGCCGTAACCCGGATGCCCCGCTCGTGGGCGAGGGAGCAGATGTGGCGGATGACCGCCCTGGAGTTCTCCTGGGTTTCGACCGCGTCGACCAGCGACCGGTTGAGCTTGAGCGCCCGGACCGGATAGCGAAGGACGAAGTCAAGCGCCGTGAGGTCCTTGCCGAAGTCATCTATCGCCAGCTGAACACCGAGCCGGTCGAGGCCCACTGCGAGCTTCGACGCCGGCTCCAGATGGTCGAGGACCGAGCTCTCGCCGAGCTCGAGGACGAGAGAGTCTGATTCGAGTCCGCTGCGGCTGAGCACCTCGGCTACGTCCGAGGTGATGTCTCCTTCGAGCAGCTGCTTGGGCGACAGGTTCAGGTTGATGCGCATCCCCGAGCTCGTCGCACCGTCCAGTTGCCAGGCATGGGCCTGACGGCAAACATGGTCGAGGACGAACTTGCCCAGCGGAACGATGAGACCGGTTGCCTCCGCCAAGGGAAAGAACTCGATCGGGGCCAGAGTTCCCCTCGTTGGGTGCTCCCAGCGCACCAACGCCTCGGCGCCGATCACTTCGCGATTGGATATCTTCACGACCGGCTGGTATCGGAGGCTCAACTCGTCTTCATCGAGCGCCCGCCGGATCTCGTGCTCGAGGTGGAGGCGTTCGAGGGCTTCTGAGGCCAGGCCGGCGTGAAAGACCTCGCACCCGCCGTCTCCTTTTTCTTTGGCCCTGTCCTTCGCCTCCAGGGCATTCCGGAGAAGGACTTCGGCGTTCTCCCTTCGGTCCGATTCGAGCGCGATTCCTATGCTCGCGGTGACGAAGACGTCGAGTTGAGCAACGCTGAGTGGCTCTTCGAGGCTATTCGTGATGCGGCGCGCAACCGTCATCGCCTGAGCGATGTCCGAAAGGTCATCGAGCACGAGGCCGAACTCGTCGGCGGTCAGCCGAGCGACGGTGTCGGCCGGCCTGAGGGTCTCCTGCAGGCGCCCCGCCACCGCCAGGAGAAGCTCGTCGCCCGCTTCGTAGCCAAGGTTCTCGTTGATGTCCTTGAAGTGGTCGATGTCGACATAGAAGACCGCGGTGATCGGTCCAGGGGTGCGGCGGTCGGCCAGACATTGCTCGAGCCGCTCCATGAACAGCGTCCGGGAGGGGAGGGCGGTGAGCGGATCGAACAACCAGTCGTCGGGCGCCTGCTCGGTGACGTCGTTATCCCCGTCAATGGGGGCAGGGGTGCGCGCGTCGTCCCCCTTGTCGGTCTCGAACGAAAACAGCTCGTCCCGAGGTGAGCGATCCTCCATGACTCTGCTATCGGCCGGGAGGGCGGACAAGTGAAGGACCGATCGGTTCCTTCAGCGATTGGGCCGGACGGCCGATGAAGGAACCGCAGGGCCAGAAGCGCCCTGATTTTCGTTGAAGGGATTCAGCATTGCCTGAGATAGGCCGGTCCGCCCAACTCGACGAGTTGATGCTGATGCGCGGGCTGATAACAGTCACGCAGCTCGAAGAGGCCCGGGCCATTGCCGCAGGTCAGCGGCGTTCGGTGGCGCGTGTGCTCGTCGACATGGGGCTGGTCACCGAGAACGCGGCCATGCTGGTGCTCGCGGAGCGAATGGGCCTCGAGGTCATGGATCTGACCGAGGCGCAGTTCGACGCCTCGGCCGTTGCAATGGTGCCCGAGGCGGTGGCGCGTCGCTACGCCTGCATCGCGATGTCGCTCGACGACCACAAGCTCGTCATCGCCATGGCCGATCCCGCCAACGTCGTCGCCATAGACGACATTCGGGCCATAACCAAGCTCGACGTGCGCACTGTGGTTGCTGCAAGGAGCGATGTGATGGCGGCGATCACCCGCCACTATCGCC
>JACDDL010000199.1 GCA_013817045.1 Actinomycetota bacterium
CTTGGTGAAGATCCCACCACCGACCCGCATGAACATCGCGAGCAGGGCGCCACCAAAACCGAAGCCGAACAGGACCAGGGGGGCGTCACCCTTGTAGATGATGAAGATCAGCGTCGCGCCGAACAGGCCCAACCCGACCGTGAACATGCCGGCGACGCCTCCGGCGCGAAAAGCAATCGACATCGACTCTCGCAGGCTGCGGCGGGCGGCACTTGCAACCCTGACGTTGGCGCGCACCGCCAGACCCATCCCCACGAAGCCGATCACAGCCGAAAAGGCTGCACCGAGCAGGAAGGCGACCGACCGTGCGATCCTGATACCCAGGGAAGGGGCCTCCAGCAGCAGCAGCACCCCCGTTAGCACAATCACGAAGTACGACAACGTCTTGAACTGGCGCGTCAAGTAGGCGTTGGCGCCCTCACGGATCGCGAGAGAGATTTCCTTCATGCGGTCGGTGCCCTCGTCCTTGGCGAGGACGCCCCGCACGAGCATGAAGGCGTATGCGAGAGCCATCAGAGAGATCGCCAGGATGATGTAAAGCATGGTGTTCTCGAACCCGCTCAGCGGTGGAAGATCGAGACTGGTCGACTCTCCCGCAGCCAGTACTACGTCTGTGCCCTTCATCTAAGTCCTTTCCTCGACTACCTTGTCGTCTTCCCGTTTCACGAAAATCTGGTTCGCAACCTTCTCGCCCACGGTTCGTTCGTGTCCGTCGACCCTGAGCACGAGGGGCCCGTCAAAGGGATGCTTCTCGCGCACTTCCACCTTGACGCCCGGACGGAGACCCATCTGATCGAGGAACTCGATCACCTGCGGATCGGTAGAGCCGGGAACGGCCACGTAGGCGACATCCCCGGGCTCGAGAGCGTAGAGCGGCGGCATCTCCGGGATGTCGACGGCCTCTCGGGCGGGAATGGGAAAGCCGTGGGGACATGAGGCCGGACGATCGAGGGCCAGGTACAGGCGATCCTCGACCTCCTGGGGCAACTCGTGCTCGAAGCTCGACGCAAGCAGATCAGCCTCGTTCCACGCGTAGCCGAGCATGTCGGCAAGAAAGCGCTCGACTATTCGATGCCTTCTTATTGCCGCAACGGCCGCCTCCCGTCCGGGCCGGGTGAGCTCTACTCCCCGGTAGGGGTTGTGGTCCAGCAGACCTCTCTCGGCCAGGCGCTTGACCAGCGCGGTCACGGTGCCCGGCGCAACCTTCAGGGCCTCTGCCAGAGCGCCGGTATGGACCCTGGCGCGGTCTTTGCTCCGGCGATAGATCGCCTTGAGCAGCTCCGAGTCGGACTTCGATATCGTCATGGTCGTATTCATATTTTCGAGGCACTCTACCTCGGTTTCAGCAAGCTCAAACCCACATTTGCCCTACCCTCAACCTGTTTTTCGGCACCCTCAAGCCCCGGGACTCCGCAGACCCACCAGGGAGGGTTAGATGGGGCTGTGATCGACTACGTGCGCACCTGCCTGACCTCGGCGCCGCGTGCCCGCACGCTCTGGGCGACGGGTTTTGCCCTCGCAACGCTGAGTGCCCTTCCGGTGGCGCTTGCTGCAACCCTCCTGGCGCCCTCGGCCGCTGCGCTCCTGTTCACCGGCGATCTCGCGCTTGCCTTCAGCCTGGCGCCCGGCGGTGAAGGCCTGCCCGGTGGGGTATGGGCCCCGGTCCTGGTGGGGCTCGTCGCGGGCGTGCTGTTGTGGGGCCGCGTCTACGCAGTTGCCGTGTGGGCGTCGGATGAGGCCAACGACGAAGGCTTGCGAACGTCGCTCCAAGCCACCCGGGGCGTCTGGAAGACCGTCACCGCGCTCTATTTCCTCTATGGCCTCGCGATGGGCGGGCTCTTCGCCTGCGCCTTCGCCCCGACCCTCGTGGGGGACCGGCAGAGCGCGTCACCGACGATCGGCCTGATACTTATCGCACTCGGGCTGAGGACGGTGATCCGCATCGTGCTCACGCTCGGGATCAGGGCTGCGGTCCTAGAGGGCCTCGCCGGCCGCGCCGCGTGGAGGAAGGGCTGGGCCCTGCTGGGCGCCCGGCGGGGCAATGTGCTCGCGGCCTGGTCGACGCTGGTCGCATTGGGTCTGACCGTCTGGATCGGAGGGCGCCTGCTGTCCCCCGTCCTACAGGACACCGCCCTGGACTATCCGGGCTCGAGTGCGTATGCCCTGGCGCGGGAGGCCGGTCAACTGCTCGTCGCAATACCGCTCGAGACCTTTCTGATGGTGGTGGCCTTGACCGGCTGGAGCGCCGTCTACCTCCACAAGGATGTGCCCGAGACGCGGCCGGCTCCGACCCCGCCCAGGGGATTGCGACAGACCGACCCCTGGGTCAGGCGCGGTCTCCTGGCACTTCTCGTCCTGGCAATCGCCGGCAATGGGGTGCCGAGCGCAGTTGACGCCGCCTGGGCCCGGAATCGGAACCTCAGATTGGCGCAGATCGCACGCTCCGAGATTGCGCCGGAGGAAGCCCTGGCGCCCCGGGAAGCTAGGCCGACCGGCGCGCCGGAAGCACTCACGAGCTATCGGGTGGACGCCCGTCTACAGTCCGACCGTCTCACCTGGACCACTCGCCTCCACTACCTCAACCGCACCGGGGAGACGCTCGACGATATCGGTCTGCACCTGTACCCCGCCGCCTACGCGCACCAGATAGAGGAGATCCCACTGGCGGACACGCTGTCTGAAGGGGACCTGAACGGAGCCTTTCGTGCGCAGGCCCGGCCGGGAACCTTCAGGGTAAGAGACGTCGAGGTGGGTGGGGGGCGTGGGCGATGGACCAGAGAGGGCACGGCCCTGACGGTGTCCCTCCCTGAGCCGCTGAGGCCCGGGAGGAGCGTCGGCCTGGTGATCCGCCTGGAAGCGCGCCTCCCGCAGTGGCCCGAGCGCTACGGCGTCTGGGACGAGAGGACCTTGTTGGGCAACTGGATTCCCACGGTTGCAGTTCGAGAGAACGGCCTCTGGCGCCTGGATAGGGTCTCAGGGATAGGCGATCCCTTCTATTCGGAGGTGGCCGACTACCGCGTCAACCTCGAGCTCGACGACGCCCTCGGCGCAGTCGGCACGGGCCATCTCACCGGAGTCGCCGCCGGGGGCGCGCGTGGACGGCGCGTCTGGACCTTCAGGTCCAGGGCCACCAGGGATGCGGCCTTTGCCGTCTCCGCCTCGATCCAGGGGCTGGAGCAGCGTGTCGGCGACACCCTGGTGCGATCGTGGTATCGGGCCGACGAACGCGAGCGGGGAGCGTCCAACCTGGAGGCAGCCGTCGGGGCGGTGCGCGATTTCGGCCGGCGTTTCGGCCGGCTCCCCCATGACGAAGTGGAAATAGTGGAAACCGGGGGCTTTCTCGGGGGCATGGAGTATCCCGGGGTCATATTCACGTCCGACAGCTCGGGCGCTCTGGCGGGCGTGCCTCTTCTTGGGGACATCTTCCGGCATGCCGGCTTCGACGCGGCCCAGGAACGATATGTCGTCGGCCATGAGGTCGCCCACCAATGGTGGTACGCGACCGTTGGCAACGATCAGATCCGAGAGCCATGGCTTGACGAGGCGTTCGCAGAGGCGTCGACCAGGCTGTGGCTGCGACGGTCCGATGGCGACGACCGCGTGTTCAGAATGGTCAACGGCACATTCGATGTCAGGGCTCGTCCCGGAGTCCTCTTTGCGGGAGTGGAGGATTTCGGCTCGAACTCAGCCTATTCAGAGGCCGTCTACCTTTCCGGTGCGAACGTTCTGCTCGAGCTTCGCGACCGGCTCGGTGCCGCCGGTTATGACAGGGTCATGCGCTCGTGGTACCGGCGTGAGGCGCTGAAGATCGGAACCGTCCAGGAGTTCATCGACACGGTTTCGGATGTAGCGGGGCCGCAAGCGGCGCGCCGACTGCGTCTCTACCGTTAGCTATGCTACTGGCGCTTGACCACCAGGTGGGTCGTCATCCCCCCGCCGTCGCGGGGAATGAAGTCACAATCATCGACCAGGCTGTTCAGCAGTCTCAACGACATCGCCACGCGCGACGAGAAGCCCTGGCTGTCGAACAGGTCGTGGGCGACCGGGTCGGACGAATCGCCGCCCCGGTCTTGCACCAGGACGGTCAGCGCCTCTGCATCGGATGTGTACTTGATCGTCACGGGCTCCTCGGAGCCCGCCTCTTCGTTTGCCAGGACGGCGTTGGCGCAGGCCTCGGACACGGCGATCTTGAGCTCCTCGACCCCGTCCTCGTCCAATCCCGAGGTGCGGGCCAGTGAGGCCAGCGTGAGCCGGACTACTCCCACGTAGGCCGATCGGGGAGGTATCTCGAGCTCGACCGCCGTCACGAGGCCGCCTGAGGCGCTTCTTGGGTTGCCTCTTTCTCCGACGCATAGATCGGAAAGACGAGATCCAGGCCGGTTATCTCGAAGATCTTGAGAATCTTGTCCTGGGTGCAGACGAGCGACAGGCTTCCGTCATGCGACTTGACCCGTTTGAGTGCCCCAACCAGAACCCCGAGCCCGGTCGAGTCGAGAAAGTCGACTCGCTCGAGGTCGACGACGATGTGATAGGAGCCTTCGGAAACGAGCTCGATCAGTCTCTCGCGAAGCTTGGGGGCGGTGTAGACGTCGATCTCACCCCTCACCTGCGCCACGGAGTGAGAACCCACCTCCCTGACCTCTAAACCAAGTTCCACGGCTTACTCTCCTCGGGCCCGTCCTGACCGGCGGGTGGATCCTACCGCCCGAATGCCGCTGTCCTCGAGAGGTCACCCCATGAGGCCGGCGGCGAAGTCCTCGGGCGAGAGCTCCCGGCCGGTCGCGGCTCTGACCAGATCATCCCAGCGCAGGGACGCGCCGGGTGCGAAGAAGCGCTCCTCGAGCCAGCGGCCTGCTGTCGGCGCGCCGACGAGGTGGGCGTCGAGATCCCGCTCGATCGCCGTTCGCAACTGCGTTGCGAGCATCTCGCCCAGAAGGTAGTTGTGGTAATAGACCGGGGCGGTCGCGATGTGGACCTTCGCCGCCCAATCGGGGGCGCGTCGGTCCCGGGGGGGCCGGACGAGCTGAAAGCGCTCCACCAGGTCCCACCACAACGCATCGAGATCGGCGGCCGGATCCTGGTACAAGGCACGTTCGAAGTTCACCATCACAAGCCCCCACCGGGTGAACAACAAACTTGCCGCACTCGTCATGCGGAGCAGGTCCTCCTCCACCTGCGCGATCGCACCCGGCTGGATGGCCGCCACATCGACGAGCCAGCGGGGATCGCGAACCAGCCGCCCGGACATGATGGCCATGCCCTCCGTGACGAAGGTATGGGCGGGCCGCCGCAGCAGATAGGGCAGTGACGGATCGACACAGACGTCATAAGCCGCATGTCCGGACTCGTGCATCATCACCTCGACCCAGCGCTGCCCGGGCACGATGTTGGCAAGAATCCGCACGTCCTTCTTTCGATCCATCTGGATGCAGAACGCGTGCTGAGACTTGCCGGCACGCGGGAAGAGGTCACTATGTGCCATCACCTCTCCCAGGTCGATGCCCCAGCGCCCGAAGGTCTCCTTCGCGAGATGCGGCGCTTGGGGCCCGGCAAAGTGCCGGTCCAGGGAGACTCCGGCGTCGGAGGGCACGGTTTGGAAGAAAGGGTCCGCATAGTGCCAAGGCTCGAGTTCGGTGG
>JACDDL010000200.1 GCA_013817045.1 Actinomycetota bacterium
AGTCCTCGCTCTTGTTTTGCGCGGACGGTGGCCAGCTCATCTTCTTGGATGAGCGACGACTGTGACGGTCTTCCGAACATCGCCCCAGTCTACTAAGGGTGCGATCTGGCACGAGGCGGTTCGGCCTCCACCAAGCGGTCGTAGGACTCCCTGAGTCGCTGGCCTTCCGATATCGCGAGCCCACCGTCGCAAGCGGCCTCCAGATCGTCGTTGCACGTGCGCGAGAAGTCGATCGCAGCATCGTCGAGGGCCTTGGCGATCGCAGTTGTTGAAACGGGAACTCGCGCTAGGCGCTCGGCGAGTCGGGCGGCCACGCGCGACCAGAAGCCGTTTCAAGGCGAAGCCGGCGGCTTCTCCCAGATCGAGACATGTTTGCGGCTGTCGCTTGTGAACGGCTCCCGCTTCCATTCGCTCCAGCGCTCGCGCAGCCTCATCCCGGCAAGCTGTGCCATCAGGTCGAGCTCCGAGGGCCACGTGTATCGGAAGGGAACGGAGTGGCGCTCGAGTCTTTCGTCGACGATCTCGAAGTGATGGGACGTGAGGCCTTGCCTCGCGACGTCGTACTCGTCGAGTCCCCATCTGGTCTTGCTCACGTGGAAGGCGAGGATGGTCTCGCCTGGCGGGAGCCGCTGGAGCCCGGGGACACCTACCTCGACGACGAAGCAACCGCCGGGTTCGAGGTGCGCCGCGACGTTGCGGAAGCATGCGACCTGCGCCGCCTGCGTCGTCAGGTTCGAGATCGTATTGAAGACCAAGTACGCGACGGAGAACGTCCCGTCCACGGTCGTCGTCGCGAAGTCGCCGATCGTCACGCCGATATCTTCGCCGCGTAGCTTCGCCCGCAGCCTCGCGACCATCGCCTTCGACAACTCGATCCCGTGCACCGGCACTCCCCGCTGCGCGAGCGGGAGCGCGATCCGGCCCGTTCCGATCCCGAGCTCGAGCGCGCGTCCGCTCCCGGCGAACTCGGCGAGGAGGTCAACGACCGGGTCGACGACCGCCGGGTCGAACATCTCCGCAGCGGATTCGTCGTATCTCGCGGCGACGCTCTCGTCGAAGTAGCCGTCGTCGGCGTGCACCACTGGAACCTACCGCACGGACACGCGGACGTGATCAACAGGCTCTTCCTGCACGAGCCACTCTCGTCGTTGCCCGCTGTCACGAGATCGAGGTTGCGAGCCAGGATGAGAGCGTCGAGCAGGCCTCGCGAACCTCAAAGAGGCCCCTGAGCTCTACTACGAAGACACGCCGCTCGGTCCTGGGGCCGAGGGCAAGCAGGGCGACGACTACGATGGATCAACAGCTTGGTGCCAGACACGAAGAGCTTGACACGGGTAGCTCTCTTGTGGTCGCATCAGTCATGAAACGTCACCCCCTCTCGTTCATGCTTTGTTATCTGCACAGCAGTTGCAGCCGCAACTGCATCCAGCCGTCCCGCACGCTCCGCCGCAGCTGCATTCGCTCGTCTGGATAAGTTGGAGCTCGTCGGTGAGCGTGATCTTCGCTGTGTGGGGCAACTCCGGGACACAGTCACACCCGGCGTCGCATGCCTGCGACGCAACCTCCTCGGCGATGCGGTCGTAGACGGTCTCGAGCTGGTGCCCGAACGTCGCTAAGTCCTCGACCTGGTCGCGGACCTCGGCGATCTTGTGGACGACGAGGTGCCGCAGGTGGGCGCGTGTCGTCGAACAGTTCCCGCCGCGCCAAATCTCCACGAGATCACGAATCTCATTCAGCGAGAGGCCCAGCCGCTTGGCCCGGGCGATGAACTGCAGCCGGGCCTCGGCGGAGGAGTCGTAGAGGCGGTAGCCGGAAGGCGAGCGCGCCGAAGACCGGACCAGTCCGATCCGCTCGTAGTAACGCAGAGTCGGCGGGCTAACGCCGACCTTTTCGGCTAGTTCTCCGATCCGGTACATAGCTAGAGCGTAGACTTTGAAGTCGGCTTCAAGGTCAAGTCGATCGATCGTTGGTCTTTTGGGGATCCAATTCGTCGGCTCTTCGAGGAGCGGAATGACCTGCGGAGGATGCGCCACCGGCGTGCGCCTTGGACTCGCGTCCTAACCGGCGCTGAAGACGTTTGTGTCGATGTCGCCGCGAACAAGGCGACCGTGATCGGGAGTGCTCTTGACCCTCCTCGATAGGAACGTAGGTACGTGATTTCACCGTTGACTTGGCGTTGGCAACAGTCCAGTCGTCCCTGGCAAGGGACGAATCCGTCCCCACTGGTAAGCGTCCCACCTCAGCCTCTTCTAGGGATCGGTGCCCAGAATCGAGCGAGTCAAGTCCTTCATAGCTTTGCGCCGGCGTGGTCCCGCCACGGCCTCCAACAGGTCCAGCAGTGCAGGGATCTCTTCCGCAGTTGCCGCCCGGGCTCGAGGTGAACCTGTATCTGTCGATTCCATCCGCTCATCTAAGCAGGAGTCATTCCAAACCAGCCCCTTAACAACTCGGTCCCCTGCGGTTGATAAGCGGTTGCGTCAAGCTCCACCATGTCGCCTTCGACGATCGACCAGCTGATCCATGCACAGCAAGCCTTTTCCAGTTCTATCAGTCGCCTGAGCCGAGCCGCTACGCCCTCCGATGGACGAAGAGCTAAGCGTACCCCTCCTGGAATCACACGCCGCTCGACGACGTTCGCGACCAGCAAATCGTTCCACTCTTCGCGGCGCTTTTCGATATCCCGTGGTCCGAGCGAGCATGCCACCGCCGCCTTGTCGAGCTCCATCAGCTGCCTCCTGCGTCCGTCCTCTATGGACTCCCGTAGGATGCCAGTTGAACTGCGGTTCAAGTCAAGGAGGCGGCATGGAGGAGCAGCTCGTCAGCATCACGGAGGTTTCAGAAAGAACCGGGCTCCAGAGTTCGGCTCTCCGTTATTACGAGCGGTCCGGCTTAATTCGCCCGCGCACCCGAATCGGTGGCCGCCGCCACTATGAGGCATCTGTTCTTCAGACGCTTGCGGTGATTGCCCTGCTCCAGGAGGTTGGCTTCACAATCAGCGAGATCAAAAAGGTGCTTACCGGCACTGGAGTCCGACAGCCATGGCGCGGGCTCGCCGAGGAGAAACTAAGTGAGATCGATGAGCACATCGAGAAAGTGCGCACGGCAAGGGATCTTCTTGCTGCTGCTCTTGCCTGCGAGTGTTCGGGGTTGCACACGTGTGATCTCGTCCAGAGTCGGCGCGGACGTCATCGCAAGATCGTGCAGGGACTGAGGTTCCACAGGCCGCCGAGATAGGCCGAGTCGCACGCTTCCGTGTGGCGCGGAATGGGTGCGAGTCGGGTGTGGTACTTCTCGGCTAATGGGCGCACATCTCCCGCGTCGAGGGCGGGTTCTTGGCCTACCGGCCACCTTGGTGATGGATTGCCAGATGGCAACAGGATCGAGGTCTGCAAGCCGCTCGAGGAATTCGTCCGGATGTTACGATGAGTTGATACATCCCAATGCCGGATTGCCCACCACCTTTCTATCGGCATTCGGTTCTATCGGCATTCGGTGCTCACGATCACGAGACCATGGCGAAGTTCTGCGCCGATGACGAAACGTTCGGCGATCCTCTGTTCACGGAGCTCGACGCCGACGGCGTGCGCGCCATGTGGAGGATGTTCTGCACCAGCGGCAACAACATCGAGGTGAGCTTCAACCATGTGCAAGCGGACGATGCCTCAGTTCCGCCAGGTGGGAGACGATCTATGTGTTCCCCAAGGCCGGACGACGGTTCACAACAAGATCGGGGTCTCGTTCTCCTTCCGAGACGGTCTCAACATTCGCCACCGCGACCACTTCGACTTCTACCGCTGGTCCCGGATGGCTCTCGGACCGGCAAGGGCACTTCCAAGCCGGTGAGTCCGCGGGGGGCTGCGTAGCCGTTGGTCGATTAGTGGTCGGTTGACGACCCGGACGGCGCCGTTCGGGATGGGCAGCAGTGAAACGCTAACCTCCCCAAAGGGGGTAGGTCGCCAGGGACTCGAACCCTGAACCTACGGATTAAGAGTCCTTTCGGCGGGACTTCTCCGGCCGTCCTAATCAGCCCCGAACGGCCTCTGGCCTGCGGGTTCACCCTGTCGTTGGTTGCCGTCAACTATGGACGTTTAGCAACCTGTCGCGGCCTGCCCGCGGCCTGGGCCGCCGAGCGCGGGTTTGGAATCTGTGCTCGTCCTAGACTGAGGGCATGCGATTCACCGCTGCGATCAGCCACGAGCCACCCTGGTACGTTGCCCGCTGTCTCGAGATCGAGGTTGCGAGCCAGGGTGAAAGCGTCGAGCAGGCGCTCGCGAACCTCAAAGAGGCCCTTGAGCTCTACTACGAAGACACTCCGCTCCCTGAAGGGGGCGAGCCCCCAATCATCGCATCGGTCGAACTCTCGGCTTGAGCCCCTCACTTCCGGTCGTCTCAGGAGCCGAGGTCGCTAGGGCTCTGACCAAGGCCGGTTTTGCCCATGTGAGCCAGCGAGGAAGCCACATGAAGCTGCGTCACTCAGACGGCAGAACCGCAATCGTCCCGCTCCACCGCGAGCTAGCCCGCGGCACGCTGAGATCGATCCTTCGCCAGGCCAATCTCTCGCCAGAGGACTTCCGTAAACTTCTCTAGTCCAAGGCGAAGCCGAGCCAGAGTTTTGGTCGCCCTTAGGTCGACACATCCTGAATCCGTAGCC
Organism: Actinomycetota bacterium; assembly: GCA_013817045.1. Classification (GTDB taxonomy): domain Bacteria; phylum Actinomycetota; class CADDZG01; order CADDZG01; family WHSQ01; genus JACDDL01. The sequence continues at coordinate 4,652 of JACDDL010000200.1, forward strand.
GTCGTGGCTGTGGTTTTTCTGCAAGACAACCATGCCGCAATTTGCCTTTGAGGCGCCGAGGACGGGCCGCAGGGCCGCCCGCAAGGAGCTTCCGCCGGCGAAGCCGGCGGCTTGATAGGAGTAAAGAAAGTTCTCACAGAGCAATACAAGCACTTGCCCGCGACTCCGCTTGATGCTTCACACATCTGCTTCGAAAGGCGGTAACATCCCTCACCCTCGGGTTCCTTTGCGACGAGGAATCGTCGTTGGGGAGGAGTCGACCTGATGCTGTTGGAGCTGAGCGTGGCGGAGGAGCGTATCACGCGGTGATGGAGGTCTGTCCCGGGTCCCGGCGAGCGATGTGGCTGCGCGCTACAGGGTGCCACGTGGGTCGGTGCACACCTGGGCGGCTCGTCCCCGTGGGAGGCGATGATTGGTCGACCTCGAAGCACTGATCGGACGGGGAGGAGGGACGTGATGAAAAATCGGCTCTCTGAGGGAACGCCTCATATAGAGGAAGTTGTCGATTTAGCGGCCGCCGTTCATCAGGCGCTCGCGCAGTTGGAAAGCGAACCAAGGTAACCTGGGGGCGATGAAGGTCGTGCTTGCACTCGCCCTGATACTGATTCTCCTCCTTGTTGGGCTTCCTTTCGCCATGGGCCACATGGGCCTTATGGAGGATTGCCCTGCCTGTATGTCGTCGAAGGCGTCGTTCGGCCTGGGGCTGTGCGCCGGCATCCTGTCGTTTGTGGCGCTCATAGTTTTGCTGGCCAACGATCGGTTACGGATCCGTGCGCAAGCCTCACGGCAGTTCCTACCGGCGAGTTCGATCTTTAAACCTCCCCGTCCGGCCTAGTCGTATCCCCGCGCCCCTTCGAGCGCCCCACGTCTAGTCCTAGGAGGTCATCTTGAGAACACTCGCTACATATCTGCCCGCTTTCGCGTGCGGGGCGAT
>JACDDL010000201.1 GCA_013817045.1 Actinomycetota bacterium
GGTCACCCGAGGCAACTGTGGCCGGCTCCTGAACGGATTGTTCTCCTGAGGCTGCTGGGGCCGGCTCCGGCGCGCGACGGCCGGCGGTGGTCGAGGGGGGCATCGAACCCGGCGTCAGGCGGGGCCTCCGCGGCGATGCGACCGGTGGCTCAGGGGGCCCCGCACAGGCGCCGGAGCTCGTCGGCGAACTCGGTCTGCTCCCACGTGAAGTCTCCGTTGGAGCGCCCGAAGTGACCGTAGGAGGCGGTGCTCTGGTAGATCGGCCGCCGAAGGTCCAGCCGCTCGATGATCGCCGCCGGACGAAGGTCGAAGCACCGGTCGATCGCCTTGCAGATGGTCTCCGGGGCGACCGTCTCGGTATCGAAGGTCTCGACCGACAGCGATACGGGATGTGCGACCCCGATCGCGTACGCAACCTGGAGCTCGAAGCGCTCGGCCAGCCCGGCCGCTACGACGTTCTTGGCGACGTGGCGGGCCGCGTAGGCTGCCGAGCGGTCGACTTTCGTCGGATCCTTCCCGGAGAAGGCACCGCCTCCGTTGCGCGCCATTCCGCCGTAGGTGTCGACGATGATCTTTCGCCCGGTCAGTCCCGTGTCTGCGCGGGGCCCGCCGATCTCGAACACTCCGGTCGGGTTCACCAGGATCTCGACATTGGTCGAGTCGAGGTCGGTAGGGGTCATCGGCTCGATGACGTGCTGCACCAGATCGGGCTTCAGGAGGGTTTCGATGTCGACGTTCGGCTGGTGCTGCGTCGAGCACACGACGGTTTCGAGGGTGACGGGCCTGCTGTCCCTGTAGCCGACGGTGACCTGCACCTTGCCGTCGGGTCGCAGGTACGGCAGCACACCCGACTTTCGGACCTCGGCGAGCCGGTGCGCATAACGGTGGGCGAGCCAGATGGGCATCGGCATGAGATCTTCGTTCTCGTTGCTGGCGTAGCCGAACATCATTCCCTGGTCGCCGGCGCCCTGGGAATCGAGCGTCGCGTCCAGTGCCTCGCCGCGCCGCTCCTCCAGGGCATGCTCGACGCCCACCGAGATGTCGGGCGATTGCTCCTGGATGACAACCGACACCCCACAGGTGGCGCCGTCGAAGCCGATGCGCGAGCTCGTGTAGCCGATGTCGGTGGCCGTGCGCCGCACCACCGAGGGGATGTCGACGTAGGCCGTCGTCGTGATCTCCCCGGCAACGACCACCAGCCCCAAGGTGATGAGCGTCTCGCACGCGACCCTCGCCTCGGGATCACGCGCCAGGATCTCGTCGAGCACCGCGTCGGAGATTTGATCCGCCATCTTGTCGGGATGCCCCTCGGTCACGGATTCGGACGTGAAGAGCCGAAGGCTGTCTGATGTGGTCATTCCCGGCATCCTAACTGCCGGAATCCCGGGTTGAGAGGATCCGGTCAAGACCTCCGGGTTCAGAGGGATCGACGTGTGCGAAGCAGCCCTGCGACCACATCCATCAGCGCGGAGGCGAGTGCGATCTTGGTCACCAAACCCACATCCGTCAGGCCATCGGGGCTCGCGATGACCGCCCTGTTCGTGGCCGCGCCGAAGCCGGAGTCGCTGCTGCCGACGTCGTTGGCGACGATGACATCGGCGCCCTTGGATCGGCGTTTGCCTTCTGCGAGCCGCCCGAGAACCCCAGGATCGGGCTCGGTCTCGGCGGCAAACCCGACAAGGATGCCCCGAGCCTTTCGGAGGCCGGGGCTGGACCCCAGCTCGGCCAATATGTCCGGAGTCGGCACCAGCGTTATCTCCGGCGGGCCCGACGCTTTCTTGAGCTTGCGATCGACCGCCTCCCTCGGCTTGAAATCGGCTACCGCGGCGGCTTTCACGGTCACATCACATTCAGGCGCCCGCTCGAGCACGGCGGCTCGCATCTCGTCGGCCGTGGCCACCCGCACGACCTCGATCCCGGGGGGCGGCTCCGCACTCGTGGCGCCCGCCACAACCGTGACCCTCGCGCCGCGGGCGGCAGCCTCCTGCGCGATCGCGAAGCCCATCCGGCCCGAGGACCGATTGCCGACGAATCGGACGGGGTCGATCGGCTCCTGGGTGCCGCCGGCGGTCACCAGCGCTCTGACCCCGGCGAGGTCCTCGGCGCGCCCAAGGGCCCTGAGCCCAGCCCGCACGATCTCCTCCGGCTCGGACATCCTGCCCGCGCCGCTGTCCCCGGAGGACAGCGCCCCCTCGGATGGTCCTATGAGGGTTATCCCGCGCTCCTCCAGCGCTGCGACGTTCCTCTGGGTTGCGGGGTGCTCCCACATCTCGGTGTGCATGGCGGGCGCAACCAGGACCGGGGACCTGACCGTCAACAGCACCGCAGAGAAGAGGTCGTCGGCGAAGCCGAGGGCCATCTTCGCCACCGCATTGGCGGTCGCCGGGGCGACGATGACCAGGTCCGCCCCCCGGGCGAGCTCGACGTGCGGCACGGCGGCGCCCGAGCCGAACATCTCGGTTGCCACCGGATTGCCGCTCAGGGCGGCGAATGTCTGTGCCCCGACGAAGTGATGGGCCGATGGGGTCATCACGACCCGGACATCTGCTCCCGTCTCGGCGAGGCTGCGCACGACCGCGACCACCTTGAAGGCGGCGATGCCCCCGGTCACGCAGACGAGAATCTTCTTGCCCTGCGCCACGGCGTCCGGAGAGGGCGCGCCCGCACCCATGGAAAAAGGGGTTACTTGATGCTGTCGGCGGTGCGCTCGTAGGCGACCATGCCCTCGGCGATCTCCTGGAGCGAGATGGACAACGCCTTGGGCGCCTGGTCGGGGCTTATGCCTACCTGCGGCGGGGTGTACTCGTTGACGCCTTCACCGAGCTGGCTGAAGTAGGAGTTGATCTGCCGGCTCCGCTTGGCGGCAAGGATAACGAGGGTGTACTTGGAATCGACCTTGTCGATCAACGCTTCGATCTTGGGCTCTATCACTGTGTGCGTGGTCCTTTCCTGGTCTCTGTCCCGTCCAGTATAAGGAGTAGGCGCTCTACCGCCTTGTCTATGGCGTCGTTGACCACGATGTGGTCGTAGAGCCCCTTGTTCTTTACCTCCTCGTAGGCGGCCTTCATCCTCTTTGACAGCGATGGCGGATCCTCCGTCCCCCGGCCACGCAGTCGCAGGAACAGGTCGTCGAGCGAGGGGGGCTCGACGAAAACGAGAACCGCCTCCGGACGAGCCCTCTTCACCGAGACCGCCCCCTGCACGTCGAGCTCGCAGATGACGTCTCGTCCCTGCGCCAGGGCGTGATCCACCGGTCGTCTCGGCGTCCCGTAGTGGTTGCCGTAGACCATAGCCGACTCCAGCAGGTCCCCTCTCTCACGCATGGCCATGAAGTCCGGCTGCGAGACGAACCTGTAGTCGACTCCGTGGCGTTCGCCGGGGCGCGCCGGACGGGTGGTGGCCGAAACCGAAAGCCAGACATCGGGCCTTCGGCTCAACACCCCGCGGACAACCGTTCCCTTGCCCGCTCCCGAGGGCCCGGAGACGACGAATAGACGGGCCCCGTCAGCGCCGGGCAAGCTCACCCAACAGATGCTCTTTCTGCTTGACGCCCAGCCCTCGCATCCTCCGGGACTCGGAGATCTCGGCGCGCTCCATCAACTTTCGGGCCCTCACCCGGCCGACCCCCGGCAGCGACTCGAGCACCGCGGAAACCCTCATCTTGCCGACCACCGCGTCGTCGGTGCGCTCGAGAAGATCCGGGAGGCTGATCTTGCCCTTCTTCAATTGGTCTTTGAGCTCGACTCTCTTGCGCCGGGCAAGGGCCGCCTTCTCGAGAGCTTCGCGTCGTTGTTCCTCAGAGAGGGGAGGTGGCAACGGCATTCGGGCATCCTCCTTGGCTCGCTCACTCGCTGCCCCGTAACCATCGCCGAGCATGGAACGGTCGGGGCTTTCGGGGAAGGGGCGAGTATAGAAGCGCCGGTCGTTCCATGCTCCGTTGCACTCTGGGTCCCGGTTTCCGGGCTCGCCGGGGCAACGGAATTTTGGGGCCTACCTCTAGGGCAGGCGCCTGCTTCCGGGGTCCTCGAGCGGCGCGCCGGACCGGCACACGGGACAGGACGCGGGGTCCCAGGAGGTCGCCTCGAGCCGGACGAGCGCCCTGAGCGGAACCCCCACCGGCGGAGGCAGAGCCGGGTCGCTCCGGTCCACCAGGGCGCCGACGCCCACCGGGACCGCCCCCGCCGAGGTCACCAGGTCCACCACCTCGCGCGCCGAACCGCCGGTGGTGACGACGTCTTCGACCACCAGGGCCCTCTCACCCCGAACCAGCCGGAAGCCCCGTCTGAACACCATGCGCCCGTCCACCCGTTCCGCGAAGACGCTGCGAGCCTCCGCGGCGAGGGCGGTGGCCCATCCGAGCACCAGGGCCCCAACGGCGGGGCTGGCGACGACATCGAACTCGCCGTCGAAACGGGCCGCCAGGGCCTGGCCGCACCGCCGGGTCGGGACCGGATTCTCGAACAGGCGGAACTTCTGAACGAAGACATCGGAATGACGTCCCGACGAGAGCCTGAAGTGACCGGTCAGCAGCGCCCCGGTATCGGCCAGCAGAGCCTCCGGATCAAAACCCGTCACCTCCCCACCGCCGTCGCAAGGGCGCGGGCCGCGGCGCCGGGGTCCGCCGCCCCCGTTATTGGCCGGCCGATCACGAGCAGGTCGGCGCCGTCGGCAAGCGCTCTCTCGGGCGGAAGCGTCCTCCTTTGATCTCCGGCCGGAGCACCGTCCGGACGGATGCCAGGCACGACGAGAAGGGGGCCCCCGGCCGCCCGGCCGCCGAAGCGGCGACGCAGGCCGGCGATCTCCAGGGGGGAGCACACCAGGCCCGGGCACCCCGCCTCGAGCGCGAGCTCGGCAAGCCGGGTCACGGCCTGCTCGATGGGACCGGCCAGACCCAGCACCTTCAGCGCCGGCTCGTCAAGGCTGGTGAGCACCGTCACACCCAGCAGCTCGAGCGCCGGGCCGGCTGCGTCCGCTGCCGCCCGCAGCATGTCGCGGCCACCGGCGGCATGCACCGTTGTGTACGCGACGGGAAGCCGGGCCACGGCGGCGACCGCGCCCGCGACCTGTTGGGGAATGTCGTGCAGTTTGAGGTCGAGGAACACCGGGCGCTCCGCAGCGAGCTCCTCGAGGGGGCCGGAGCCCGATCCGACGTAGGCAGACAGGCCGACCTTGAAGGCACCCACACTGGGCGCGGTTGCCGAGGCGACGGCCCGGTTCGAATCCCAGTCGGGCGCATCGAGCGCCACGCATATCGGGTTTGCAGGCGGTCTCATCCCTCGAGCTTCAGACAGCCGACCAACTCCGCGACCTCACGCACCCCGTTGCCGGCCATGTACTCCCGGATGCCGGAGGCGACCTTCAGGCCGGCGCCCGGATCGACGAAGTTGGCGGTTCCCGTCGCCACCGCAGATGCACCCGCCATGATGAGCTCGAGCGCGTCGGTGGCGGTTTGGGCCCCGCCCTGGCCGATGATCGGGACGTGCGGCCAGATCCGGTGAACCTCGTGGATTGCCCGCACGGCGATGGGGCGAATGGCCGGACCGGAAAGCCCGCCCATGCCACCGGCAAGCTTGGGCCGCC
>JACDDL010000042.1 GCA_013817045.1 Actinomycetota bacterium
CAGCGGCCGGCACCTCGTACGCAACGCATGGGGAGCCGATGATTCCATTCTTCATCTTCTATTCGATGTTCGGTTGGCAACGAGCCGGCGATCTGTTGTGGTCTGCGGGCGACCAACGTGCACGCGGTTTCTTGCTCGGAGCAACGGCCGGGCGAACGACCCTCAACGGTGAGGGCCTGCAGCACGAAGACGGGCATTCACACATTCTGGCGTCGACCAATCCGGCTTGTGTGGCCTATGACCCCGCCTTTGCGCATGAAACCGCCGTCATCATCAAGGACGGACTGCAGCGGATGGTCGAAGACAACGAAGACATCTTCTACTACCTGACGCTCTACAACGAGCCTTACGAGCAGCCGAAGATGCTCGATGGTTCGGCCGGCGGCATCCTTCGGGGAATCTATTTGTTCCGCGAGGCGGCGGACGATAGAGAGCACAAAGTCCAGCTCTTTGGTTCCGGAGCAATCATGCAGCAGGTGCTGCGAGCCGCCGACCTGCTGGCGGAGGAGCACGATATTGCGGCGGACGTCTGGAGTGTGACCTCGTACCAACAACTGATGATCGACGGACTCGAGGTGGAGCGGTGGAACTTCCTGCACCCAGACGAGGGCAAGCGCATCCCGTACGTGTCCAGCGTTCTGCAGTCCAAGCCGGGACCGGTGATAGCAGCGAGCGACTACGTCAAGGCGCTCCCCGGACTGATCTCCCGCTGGGTTCCGCAGACTTTCCTGCCCTTGGGAACCGACGGGTTCGGCCGTTCCGACAGCCGCGAGGAGCTGCGAAGCTGGTTCGAGATCGATGCGGAGCACATAGTGGTCGCGACTCTGGCCGCCCTTGCTGATGGCCGAGCTGTCAAACCAAGAGTGGTTAGGGATGCTTTGCGGACATACAAAATCGATCCCGAACGAGTCTCGCCCTATCTGGCTTCGCAAGCTTGATTTGTTTGGCCCACCCAACGGACAGGAGAGCGTTATGGAGCAAGGTCCAGATGAGCTCGGCGAGCGCCCCGACGAGCGCGCCGAAAAGCTGGAGGAGCAGACGGACAAGCCGATGAACGAAGACTCAGAGGACGAAAGCAACGGGGAAACCCAGGAGGATCAAGAGTAGGCTTGACCGTTCCGAAGGTTTCGGGACCGGGATCAAGAACGCTTGCGACCCCGTATCCTGGCGGCCTCCGGCGGGTTTATGGGTGCGGGAGAAGAGGCGGAAACGAGCGCTTTGCGGGCCGGATGGCCGGGTAAGCGCCTGAGCTGAGGGGGAAATCTCATGCGGGTCATCATCAGTCTGGTGGCGAGTGCCGTCTTGTTGGCGGGGGCCGCGGTGGGCGGTGCTGCGGCAGGGCCTGTATCTTCTGCCTTCTCCGGAGCCCATTCGGGCGGCGCCGCCCATCCGACCGCGACGGGTGAGGGTGGGGCCGTCGCAACCGTCGACCGGACCGCCTCCAGGGCCGCTCTCCGCGTGCTCCGCTCCGGTGGGAATGCGGTCGATGCCGCGGTTGCGGGGGCGGCCGTTCTGGGGGTTACGGAACCGTTCTCGTGCGGTATCGGCGGGGGCGGCTTCATGGTCATCCGTCCGGCGGATGGCTCCCCTATCACGACCATCGATCACCGTGAGAGCGCTCCCCAGGCATTTCACCCCGAGATTTTCATTGACCCTGCCACGAATGCCCCGATTCCGTTCGAGGAATTGGTGACGAGCGGGTTGGGAGTTGGAGTGCCCGGCACCGTCCTCGGTTGGGAGGAAGCGCTCAGACGCTACGGCACCCGCTCGCTCGGAGGGCTCCTCCGGCCGGCAATAGAGGTCGCTCGACGAGGCTTCCGTGTCGATGCCGTCTTCGCCGGCCAGACAGAGGAGAACCTCGAACGGTTCCGGGCGTTCACGTCGACGCGCAGGCTCTTTCTCGACGACGGCGCCGCCCCCGAGGTCGGCTCGAACTTCCGCAACCCCGCTCTGGCCCGGACCTACCGCATGATCGCCCGGGGAGGCAGCAACGCCTTCTATCAGGGCCCCCTCGCGCACGAGATCGTGGAGACTGTGGCCAGCCCACCCGTCACGCCGTCGACCGATCTGCACGTGCGGCCTGGTGTCATGACCGAGAGCGATCTAAGAGACTACGACGCCCCCATTCGCTATCCAACTGCGGTTTCTTACCGAGGCTACGACGTGTACTCGATGGGCCCGCCGTCCAGCGGTGGCTCAACGGTCGGCGAAGCCTTGAACATTCTCGAGGGCTTTGATCTGTCGAGCGCGCCGCGCACCGCCGCTCTGCACGATTACATAGAGGCGTCCAAGCTCTCCTATGCGGATCGAAACGCCTATCTTGGTGACCCCGAGTACACCGACGTGCCGTTGGAGGGGCTACTGTCCGACGATTACGCCGCAACCCGGCGTTCGCTCATCGGGCCCGAGGCGCTCGGCGCGCCGGTTGATCCCGGCGATCCGTTCCCCTTCCAGGATGACCCCAGCGGGCCGCTGCGCCCGGAGGTGAGTGTCGCCGCCGAGGGTCCCTCGACCACACATCTCTCGGTGTCGGATTCACACGGCAACGTCGTCTCATACACCTTCACTATCGAGCAGACCGGCGGAAGCGGGATGGTGGTGCCGAGGTACGGCTTCCTGCTCAACAACGAGCTAACCGACTTCGAACCTGAGCCCCCTCACCCCAACGCCCCAGAGGCCGGGAAGCGGCCGCGCAGCAGCATGAGCCCGACAATCGTGCTCAAAGACGGCCGGCCCGTGGTGGCCCTCGGCTCACCGGGTGGGGCGACCATAATTACGACTGTTCTGCAAACCCTCGTCAATTACATCGACTTCGGTATGTCGTTGCCCGAGGCCGTCGCAGCTCCACGGATCTCGAATCTGAACTCGCCGGAGACCCTGGCCGAGCCGGAGTTCTTGAAAACGCCTGCGGCGGATGCGCTCGAGCAACGGGGCCACGAGTTCGTCACCCTCGTATCCCTTGGAGAGCCGTCAAACGACATCGGCGCGGTCGCGGCAATAGGATTCGGCCCCGCTGGTCAGGTGCAGGCGGTTGCGGAACCCGAGCGCCGCGGGGGAGGTACTGCATTCGTCGAACACCCCGACTGACGGGTGGTGGTTCACGCCGAGTGGGTGGTGAGTGTGCATAGTTCGCATCTCTCATCCACTCGGCGGTGCTTTAGGCGCCCTCGGGGATCAGGACACCGCGGCCCTGCAGCCGCCCCCCTTCAAGGTCGGCCATTGCGTCGTTGATCGAGTCAAGCGGAAAGGTGCTTGTGTGCAGCGTCACTGCTCCCTGGGCCGCAAGAGTCATCAATTCGACGAGATCGTTATAGGTGCCCACGAGGTTGCCTATGACGTTGATCTCTCTGAAGATCACCTCGTGTGTCTTGACGTCGAGGGCACCACCGTAGCCGACGACGTAGAGGCTGCCCGCATTGCGGGTCATCTGGACGGCTTCCTTCTCAGCGCCTTTCTCACCGACGAAGTCGATTACCGCTTCGGCGCCGGCGCCGTCGGTCATCTCGAGCACGCGTTGCACCTGATGGCCATCGGCCATGACCGTTTGGTCGGCGCCGAGCTTACGCGCAAGTTCGAGGGCGGGCTCCGACTTGTCGACGACTATGATCTCGGTGGGGGTCAACGCCTTGAGCGCCTGGATTCCGATGTGACCCAAGCCGCCCGCTCCGATTACGACGGTCTTCGTCCCCGGATAGAGGCTCTGGGCGGCTTTCTTCACCGCGTGATAGGCCGTGAGGCCGGCGTCGGCGTGGGCGGCAACGTCCCTGGGAGCCAGGCTGGGGCCCAACTTGATCGTGGCCCTCGCGGTCGTCTTCATGAGGTCGGCGAAGCCTCCATCGACGACGAGGCCCGGGAAGGCCCCCTGTCCGCAATGCATGTCATTGCCTGCACGACAAGCATGGCAAAGACCGCAGGTTATGAGTGGGTGCAATATGACGGTGTCTCCCACTTCCACATTGCCGACGGCTGAACCGATTTCCTGCACCCAGCCGGCATTCTCGTGGCCGAGGATGTAGGGTAGCCGCAACCCTGCGCCGTCCTGCACCTCTTTCCAGTCACCGTCTTTGATGTGCAGGTCGGTGCGACAAAGCCCCGCAGCGCCGATCTTCACGATGACATCGTGTGGATCGGTGATCTTGGGCTCCTGCACTTCTTCAACTCTCAAGTTCTCGTTGTAATCATGCAAGCGCGCTGCCTTCATATGGTTACCCCCTTGGATCCTGAATTGCCGTAACGCGTGGCGAGAAGACCGCGACAAAGGCCGGCGTTTCCTTCGACGCTTATGCGGATCGTTCTGGCGAAACGCAGGTGCTCGTCTATCCGCGTGCCGGCGACGCGTGTACCGTTGGCCGTCACCACGACCGGGGCTCCGGGGGACATGTCCAGGCCGAGCTCGGCCCTACGCTCCAGATACCGTTCGGCTGCCCGCGACGACGGCAAGTCTGCGAGTCGCAGAGAGGGCAGATCTTCAGGATGGCCACCGGCCTCGAGCACCTCGCGGCACAGCTTCTCTTGCCGGACCAGAAATGCCTTCCGGTTGAACAACGCCCTGAGATCACCGAGCTCATCGTTCGCAAGTCCTTCGAAGGTGGCTCGAAAGGTCTCGTTGGCTCCGACGCCGGAGTTGATCTCATCGGAGGCAAAGTGGTCCTCGAGTACGACATTCACTTCCGTGACTCCGGGGATCGACAACAAGGCCGTTTTGGCGTCGGCCACCATGAGATAGGCGAAGTTCGGCGCGCAGAAGTAGGTGGGCAGGCGGAGGCAGGCGGTGACGCGCCCCTCGTCCTCTACGAGAGCCGAGACGAAGCCGAGGTCCGTGAGTGGTTCATCCAGCTCAGGATCTCTGACCTTCGACAGGGCAGCCAAGAGCGCCGCCCTCTCGATCACGTTCCGACCGGTACTGGCGGCTTGTCGGTGATTTCGGGCGTCGTTCCTTCGTCCGCGACATCCATACTTTCGGGGATCGGGATGTCGTAGAGTCTCGCCGCATTCACCCCGAGGATTTTCCGTTTGATGTTCGGAGTGAGCTCGCCTAGCTCCGACTGCATGTCCTCAGGAATCTGGAAGTCGACGAACATTTCCACGAGCCACTTTGGCTGCCAGAGTGCGTAGTCGCTGGAGAAAAGGATCCGATCTTCGCCGGCCCAGTAGAGTAGCTCACCGATTAGGTTCGCGAAGTAGCGGGGCCGCGTGTGGATGAAAGGCATCGCCACCGCCAAACCGCCGAAGACGTTCGGTTCCTGGACTGCTATCCAGCAGAAATCTTCGAGCCTGGGCAATCCGACATGCTCGACGATGAACTTCAGGTCCGTGAAGGTCGTGGCCGCATCGTCAACATCGGAGACATCGAAGGCATCTTTGTTCAGGGGCCAGATCGTGGGACCTTTGTGAATGTGGATGTTAGTTACGCCGAGGTCCAAGCATTTCTGAAGGTGCTTGAGCGCCCACTCATCTGTCAACTTCCACCCCTTGGAGTCACCCTTCCACTCCGCGGTGTAGAGCTTGACGCCTTTTGGATTCCATCTACGGACCTTCTCTTCGAACTCTTCGAGGCCCTGCTGTTCGTAACGTGGATCAAAGGAGGTGTTGAGCATGAACTTGTCGGGATACTTCTCTTTGAGAACCGCATCGCGTTCTGTGGTATTGAAGCCTTCGACGTAGAAATCGCTCAGGTATGTCGGCTGAAAGATGCCTACATCTACGTACCCGACCTCGAAGAGATCGTGCATCAGATCCTCTTGCGAGTACTTTTGATATTTCTCCAATGGCCAGACATACTCTTTTGGGCTCAGGTTCTTGTGGTAATCGTAGAAGCACCTGATGAAGCCATCGCCGTACTTGTTCTTCTGGTTCTCGGGGCTTGCGTCCCACCAGTGAATGTGCCCGTCTACGATGAAATACTTCTCGCCGTCCTTCTCGTACAACGTTCTCACCCCTCCCAGAGGCCCAAATTGACTCTTGCCCTGCCGAAAGCATATATAGGTGCGAGAGTCCCTGCATTCGCTTGCCGAGGTGTCCGTTGTGTGGGGCAGTGAGGAGGGAGGAAGCGGGAGTTGCCGCTTTGAGCGAAACAAGAGAGAGGTGGGAGATGGCAAATTTTCCTGAAAACGCTCACGTCGCTTTTGCCGTCACCGGCCTGGCGATCAGAAGCGAGTCGTACGAGCTTTTTTCATCTCCTGCTTGAGGCCATTCTCGAATGAGCCCAACCGATTCGCACGCGAGCTCTTCTCGGGCTTGCCCGGACGCTACGATCTCCTCGGCGAGTTGCTTTCCTTCGGGCAGAACGCGCGCTGGCGGCGTGAGCTCGTAGGGCACATCGTCGATGCGCATCCCGGGACGATCCTCGACGTTGCAACTGGAACGGGTGGTGTGGCGCTACAGATGGCGCGCCGCACAGGTGCGAGGGTGACCGGGGTCGACATAACCGAGCCGATGATGTGGCGGGCGCAGAGGAAGGTGTCCGGCGCCGGCCTCGCGGAGCCGATCCTCTTTGTTGCCGGGCGCGCCGAGCAGCTTCCGTTCGATGACGACAGCTTCGATGCGCTCGCCTTTACCTACCTGTTTCGGTATGTCGCCGACCCCGCCGCCACCATGCGTGAGATGGTCCGGGTGGTCAGGCCGGGAGGCGCGATTGCGACCCTCGAGTTTCACGTCCCGGAGAGGCGGCTCTTTTGGCTCGGGTGGTGGCTCTACACGCGTCTTGTTCTTCCGGTGGCCGGCTGGATCACAGGCGGTCGCGAGTGGTACCGGGTCGGGCGCTTCCTCGGTTCCAGCATCTCGGAGCACTACAGGGCCTATCCGACGGAGTGGACGGAGAGGATGTGGGTGCAGGCGGGCATGCACGATATAGGGACTCGTCGTATGAGCTTGGGAGCCGGTCTCGTGATGTGGGCAGTGAAGGGCGACGGATAACCGCGAGCTTGGCCCCGCGTACTACGCAGCCGGGCGAGGGTGGTTGCGCGAGTGGTGGACGCTGCTTCATCCTCCCTACACACTGTGGCACCTCTCCTACGTCGTCATCGGCGGCTGCCTGGCGCCGGAGGTGGACTGGTCCCGTCTGCTGAAAACGGTTGCAGCGTTCTTCTTGGCCGTGGGCGTGAGCGCTCACGCTCTTGACGAGCTCAACGGCCGGCCCCTTGGTACGCAGATACCCGGATGGGCGTTGATCTCCGTTGCCGCACTCGGCCTCGCCGGCGCCGTCGTCTTGGGCGCAGACGGCGTTCGCGACGTCGGACCAGAGCTCATCGCCTTCATCGTTGCAGGAGTCGTGCTGGTGCTCGCTTACAACCTCGAGCTGTGGGGAGGTCGATTGCACAACGATGTCGGCTTCGCGCTCGCCTGGGGCGCTTTCCCTGTGGTGGTGGCCTATTTCGCACAGGCCGGTCGGATCGACGCTGTGGCGGTTCTGGCGGCCGCCGGGGCAGTGGGATTGTCGATTGCCCAGCGCGCCCTGAGCACACCGGCGCGCCACCTCCGCCGCCGGGTCGCGCGGGTGGAGGGGATCGTCGAGCTTCGCGATGGGGGGATCAAGACGATCGTGGTCGCAAACCTGTTGGAACCTCTGGAACGCGCCTTGCGAGCCCTGGGGTGGGCAACGGTGGCGCTAGCCCTCGCGATGCTCGCCGCTCGGCTTCTCTAGGCGACCGCGCCGAGGCGTGAGCTTCCGCCCTCGATATGCTCGGCGAGTGCTCGTTCCCGAACGGCTCCAGGGAACCGAACGTGTCCCGGCGACGTAGAGGGCTGCAGAAGCAGTCAACCGTGGGGGACCGACCACTGGACGACGCCGAACTGATCGAGCGAGCCACTGAGGGTGATCTGCACGCGTACGAAGGGCTGGTGGGAAGCTATCAGGGGATTGCGCATCGCACCGCCTTTCTGCTCACGGGCTCGTCCGCAGATGCGGAGGACGCGACACAGGAGGCTTTCGTGAAGGCCTTCTACGCCCTGCCACGTTTCCGTCCGGGCGCGCCCTTCCGGCCGTGGCTCCTGAAGATCGTCGCCAACGAGGCCATCTCCCGGCGGCGGGCCGCCGGACGCACGGAGCGGCTCAACCTCCGACTGACCGAGGTTCGTCCTTCGGGGGGTGCGGTCCCATCCCCCGAAGCGGCGGCACTGAGGGACGAAGACCGTAGAGAGCTCCTGGCGGCAGTCGGGCGCCTGGGTGAGCGCGACCGGCTTGCCATCACCTGCCGGTACTGGCTCGAACTGTCGGAGGCGGAGACTGCGGAGGTGCTCGGGTGCGCCCGGGGAACCGTCAAGTCCCGGCTGTCCAGGGCGCTGAGCCGTCTCCGGGCCGCCATGCCGGCCGGCCTCGTCGATTCAGCGACGGCCACAGGAGGTGATCCGGGGTAGTGAACAGACGTCCTCGCCCCCATCCGTCGCACCTCGAGAGAGAACTGACCGATCTGGGGACGGTAATCAGGGTTCCGCCTGCGCCCGATCTAGTTGCGGGCATACGTACGCGCATCGAGAGCCAGACCGGTCGAAGGCGTCTTACCCCGGCGCCCCGCCTTGCATTTGTCGCTGCCGCACTCCTCATTGCCGTGCTGGGCGGCGTCGTCTTGTTCTCAACCTCGGCGCGTGAGGCTGTTGCGGGGTGGCTGGGGATCAGGGGCATCGACATCGTCGAGGACGCCCCCACACCCAATCACGCCAACACGAGGCTTTCGCTCGGCAGGGGGTCGTCGCTTTCAGGTGCCCGCAAGCTAGCCTCTTTCGACATTGCAGTTCCGGCCGCCCCTGGTCTCGGCCGGCCCGACGAGGTGTATGTGGCCGAGACCGCCTACGGGGGGAGATCTGTGTCTCTCGTCTACAGAGCCGGGCCAAGCCTGCCGGCGGCCGCTGGGACCCGCGTCGGTCTGTTGATCACCCAATTCGAGGCGGGGGTGGAGGACGACCTGATCCAGAAGGTGAAAACGGCCGGCGTAGAGGTGGAGCCGGTGAGGATCGGCGCCTCTCCGGCCTACTGGATCTCCGGCAACCCGCACTATGTCTTTCTCCTGGATCCCGGCGGTGGGGTGATCGAGGATCGCACCCGGCTTGCGGGTGACACTCTGCTATGGGAGAGCGGGCGGGTGAGCCTTCGGCTCGAGTCTGGGCTCGGCAAGGGGCGGGCACTACCGATCGCCAGATCGATGCGAGCTCCTTGAAGGAAGGAATGAAGGAAGAAGTAAGGATGGAACCCAGCCGGCGCGCCGCGCGTAGTTGGGTGATAAGGACCCATCCCGAGGGAGGAGACGGCGTGAAACGACTCATGGCGGTGGCAGGGGCCGTGTTGCTGATCAGTTCGGTGGCTACATCCGCCGGAGCGAAAGGTGCTACGGAGGCGACGATCAGGGGGCCCGGTCTGGAAGAGCCGCTGACGTTCTCCGGATACGGAGAGTCTGCGAACGACGTCAGCCTGCTGGCCGAGCAGTCAGGCTTCTTTCCTGCGATGTTCGGACAGATTCCTGATCCGATGGAGGACAATCGTCCACAGAAGAACCTGGGACTGCGGTACACCATCAGATACACCGTGCCCAACCCGGCGGGCGGCGCAGATGAGGTCGTCCAATACATCTTCCCCTACGCTGAAGGCGGAGCGGTGACCTACACGCCGCCGGGTCAACCGTTCATGGAAGGCGAGGGAGTCGACGGCGAACGGCTCCGCACCAAGGGCGGCTGGTACCAGGGCCTGTCACCCTTGAAATCAGCGCTCGTCGACGCCGGCCTGCCTCCGAAAGCGCCCGAGGTGTCCTCACGTACCGACGCGGGGACCCCGGTTCAATCGGCGCCGAGCCTTTCTCTGACAATCGCCGTTCTTTCGGTCCTGGCGGTCCTGGCGGGACTCGTCCTCTTTCTCTTTCGGAGGCAGCGGTGGCAGTCGGTTCGGCGTGAGGCCTAGAGGGCCGCAGCGCGTCGCTTTTCTAGAGAGCTCGTATCGACCGAGTCGCCATGCGCGGGGCGCGCCGGGGCGGGTAGCGACCGCCAAGCTGAAGGAGACGCACGGCGCGCCCCCGGTGTCCCCGGTAGGGCTCGAGAAGCTCGAGCATGCGCGCGTCGTCGGCGTGTCGCTCGCCCGCAAGCGCCCATGACACGAGCCCCGGAAGATGGAAGTCACCCAACCGCACCGCATCGGCGTCACCCCAGGCGATCCGAGCCACCTCAGAGGCGGTCCAGGGGCCGACTCCCGGGACGGTCTGCAGTCTTCTTTGCCCTTCCAGGGAGGTCGATGATGTCAATGTCTCCAGCCGCCCGGCTTGGGCGCACACCCGGCTGATGATCTCGGCGCGCTTGCGTTCGATGCCCATGGGGTGGAATCGCCAGTACGGCAGGGCGGCGAGCTGTTCGGCTGAAGGAGGGAGAAGCAGGCCCGAGGGTCCGGGGGCCGGCTCGCCCAAGGCGATGATCAGCGCACGATAGCTGCGCACGGCCTCGATCGTTGTCACTTTCTGCTCGAGGATGCTGGGAACCAGTGTTTCCACCACTGCGCGGGTTCGGCATATCCGCAGCCCTGCAAATCTCCGGTGCAGCCGCGTGAGGACGGGGTGGGCCGGGCGGAACGACGCAGGCTCGTCGTCGCATCCGAGGAGGCCGGGGGTGGCGTCGAGCAACCAGCCGGCCCCCGTCCCCCACGCCCGCGCCCTGATCTGTCCGGGCTCCTGTATCAGATGCAGGGTGGCGGCGCCCTCCGGCGTCCAACTGGCCCGCCACACCTCGGTGGTTGCGAAACGGACACTCGGGTCCTGCGGCCCATGTCTGAGAGGTGCGAGGGTGCGGCCGAGATCGAATCGGGCAGGCATACGAAAGACCGTTTCCAATGCCTCAGTGTGCAACTCACCGACGCATTCGCCGGCAGTGCAGACGTTTGATTGCCTCCGAAGCTCTGGCATCCGAGGAACCCTAAAGCAGGCACACGATCGGCGATGGGAAACCCCGGGGTCTCGGGTGTTGCTCCGGGTAAGATCGCTCTCGAGGGGAGACCGCCCACCGGGGAGTGGACGATGGACACTGCCACAGGCAGACGCTATCTGGAGCACCTCAGCGATGGGGATCTTTCCATCCTGGGAGATGTCGCCGAGACGTTGGGGGAGCGCGTGGGCGCTCTCGAGCTGCGTTCGTCCCCGAAGTCAGTCGAGAGACTGATTGCACACCCGTTGACGTGGGACCGGCTTTTTGGAGGCTCGGCCCGGGACCCGTTCTTGCTTGCTACTCCGTTTCTGGTCTTTGCCTTACTCGTTCATCGGGCCGGTTTGGAACTGCGGGGAGTTTCCTTTGTCGAAGAGTGGGTCGGCCCGCAGAAGAGGCTTCCGGTATTCGATGTGGGGGCGCTTCGGGACTTTGTCGCCGATCCCTGGCACCGTCTTTTCCTTGTTGAGCTGCTGGCTTCCTACACCCACGTGGCAAGCGGCTCGGTCTGGGTGCAAGGACGCCGGGGGTGGCGGCGACAACGCTACAGCGAGCTGGATCCGATCCGGTTGGCGTCTCTTCTCGACGTGGTGCCGGCGGAGGACCGCCCCGGCATCTACCGGCGTCTCGGGGACCTCGCGCTTTTCATGACCGGTGTCTTTCCCGATCGCAGCTCGTCGTGGCCGCTCAGCCTGACCGAGCAAGAACGACTGTTCCGATCGAGCGGAGAAGACGGCGCTGAAACGCATGAGGAGGTAAGTCCGGGAATGCAAACGACGACCTCGATGATCGAGTTGCTGGAGGATCTTGGAGAGCGCTGGTATCGCGCTGCCTACGAATCCGTCCCGCCGCCGCCGACTCGAATGACCTCGGTCCTGGCAAGCGTTGCTCAGCGATTCGGCACGGCGCGCCGGATCCTCAACTTCATCACCGACCGCTATCTGTTCTCCCTGCGGACGCGTTGGCTTGCCTGAGGAGTCCTCCGGACTGAGCGCCTCATCTCCTTCCCTTTTCTACTGAGCAACCCTCGAAGGCAGGAATTATGCTCCGCGGCTGCTGCGGGCGATCAGGGGGACGAGTGATGTGCGAAAGGCTGATTGGGAATAGACCGGCAAGTCGATCGGTGATGGAGCCTCCGAGATGAGGACCCAGGTAGCGGTCAAGCGTTTCGTCGTTGGATCACCCAAATCCTCGGATGATCTGGAAGAGACGCTTCTCCCGAAAGGTCTGGCGCTTCCCATTTTCTCTTCGGACGCCTTGTCCTCGGTTGCCTATGCCAGCCAAGAGATACTGCTTGTCCTGGGTGCTGCGGGCACGGTGGCTCTTGCGAACGTCGTGCCGATCTCGGTGGCGGTTGCAACCTTACTGGTCATAGTAGTTGTTTCGTACCGGCAGACGGTGAAAGCGTATCCCAACGGCGGCGGCGCGTACATCGTGGCTCACGAGAATCTCGGCAGGTACGCTGGACTCGTTGCCGCTTCCGCTCTGTTGATCGATTATGTCCTTACGGCGGCGGTATCGATAGTGGCAGGAGTAGACGCAATAGTGTCTGCGGCGCCGGCATTGGCCTCGTTCAAAATGCTGTTCGCGATTGGATTCATTCTTCTTGTCATGCTTGCGAACCTGCGCGGAGTGAAGGAGTCGGGTACCTTTTTCGCAATACCCACCTATGGGTTCATCCTCTCGATAGCCGTCCTTCTTGGTACAGGCTTCTATCAGTGTCTCAGCTCTTGTCCGAGTGCCGAAAGCGCCGGTCTGCAACTCCCTGCGGGGGAGTCGCTCGATCCGTTCCTTCTGCTCACTGCCTTTGCTGCAGGGACTACGGCGCTCACAGGTGTCGAGGCGATCTCCAATGGTGTACCTGCATTCAAGAAGCCTCAATCCCAGAATGCTGCAACGACCCTGGCGATAATGGGCGCGCTTGCCATCTCCATGTTCCTCGGAATCTCGCTCCTGACGAGATTGACACACGTTGTCTTCGAGGAGTCGGCCGAGCGCACCGTGGTTGCCCAGATTGCTCACGCAGCCTTCGGAGGTGGCCCGCTCTTCTACGTCGTGCAGGCGATGACCGCCGCAATCCTCATCCTGGCGGCCAACACAGCTTTTCAGGGCTTTCCCAGACTGGCGTCGGTGCTCGCCGAAGACGGCTTCATGCCTCATCAGTTCAATAATCGTGGGGACAGACTTGTCTTTTCCAACGGGATCGTCATCCTTGCCCTGTTTGCTTCCCTGCTGATCTTCCTCTTCGATGCGCAGTTGACATCTTTGATCCAGCTGTACCTTGTCGGCGTGTTCCTATCGTTCACTCTTTCGCAGTGGGGGATGGTACTGCATTGGCGAAGAAACAAAGACGGCAACTGGCGTCGCAAACTTTGGTTGCAGGGAGCAGGCGGAGCCGCTACAGCACTTGTCCTTGGCGTCGTTGTTGCGACCAAGTTTCTCAAGGGTGCCTGGGTGGTGATACTCATGATCCCGGTTCTCGTCTTCCTGATGCGCTCGGTCAAGGAGCATTACGCTCACGTTGGCGAGCAGCTGGCCGAGCCGGCGCGCCGGCCGCACGACAGAGTCCCCGGCAATCAGCACATGGTCATCCTTGTCGACCATAGCGTGGACGGGGCGACCGCCCGGGCGGTTGGCTACACCAAAGCGATACGCGGCGCCGCAGTCTCGGGCGTCACCTTCACGGAGGAGCTCGAAGAGGAATGGGCCCTCGTCGCCCCTGATCTCGATCTGGAGGTCATAAGCAAGAAGGGGCTGAAGGAGAAACCTCTACTCGAGTATCTGCACAGGAGGCGGGAGACGCTCGGGGAGGACGACTTTCTCACAGTGGTGATTCCCGAGGTTCTTCGGAGGCGGAAGCTGAGGGAGGTCTTCATGCACCCTTCCGTGCACCGCCTGAAGGCCGGCCTTTTGAACGAGTCCGGGATCCAGGTGTTGGACATCCCGGTGCTCAAGGAAGAGATCACCGGCGGCATCGACGAGGAACGGCACGTCCCGGAGGAGCATCACGTCATCGTCTTGTTGTCGGGGGTGCACAACGCAACACTGCAAGCGATCGAGTACGCCGAAACCCTGCAGGGTGCGGATCTCAAGGGACTGAACATAGCGTTTGATGACGCCAGAATCGATGCCCTTCGAGATGAATGGGCGGCGGCCGGTATTCCGCACGAGCTCGAGGTCCAGGTTTCGCCGTACCGAAACCTGGGCACCACCGTGACCGAGCATGTGCGCCGCTACGATGCCGACGGGCGAGAAAGTGTGGTAACACTGGTGCTCCCCGAATACATCGTAGAGAAGCGCCACCATCAGCTCCTGCACAACCGGACGGCGCTCATCGTCAAAGGCCGGATGCTGCTGGAGCCGGGTGTCGTGGTTGTAAGCGTCCCTTATCTCGTCGAGGGGTAGGCAGTCTCGGCTGTCGAGGGTCCCAGTACAATGACTTGCATCTTCGAATCATCGCCTTCCCATAGCGTCTCTACCATGCGAAGGGGAGGACCGAATGGCGCGACAAAAGGCAGGTCAAGTTTGCAGGACAAATTGATGGAGGAGCTGTTCGACTGGCTGCGGATCCCGTCCATCTCGACGGGGGGCGGTGATGCCGTGGAGCTATTGCGCGCGGCCGAGTGGGTGTGCCAACGGGTCGAGGACGCTGGAGGGAGTGCGGGGCTGGCAGCGCGCTCCGGGGGCAACCCCGTGGCGGTCGGTGGGCTGTCTGCGGCGCGTGAGGATGCGCCAACCGTCCTCATTTACGGCCACTACGACGTTCAGGGAGTGGACCCGATCTCAGCGTGGAAGTATCCGCCGTTCGAGCCGACGATCGAGGACGGGCGCATCTACGCACGCGGAGCCTCCGATGACAAAGGCAACTACCTGCCCCTGCTGTACGTCGCCTGCGAGCTTGCGCGCAGGAACGAGCTGCCGGTTAACATTCGGGTCGTCGTAGAGGGTGAGGAGGAGGCCGGAGGGGAAACGGTCAAGGAGTGGGCCGAGCGCGATCCGCGCGGCGCTGACTGCGCCATTGTGTTCGACTCCGACATGGTCAACGACCGTATGGCCGCCTTGACTGTGAGTCTGCGCGGTGCCATCTCCCTGGCGCTGGATGTCCGCACGGCCGACAAGGACCTTCATTCGGGTACCTATGGCGGGAGCGTGTTGAACGCCACCCACGTTCTCCACCACATGCTTGCCGCAATCCTCCCTGGCGCGAACGGAAAGCTGCGATCCGAGCTCCGAGCCGGGATCGCTGCCCCCTCCCGAACCGAGCTCGAAGAGTGGTCGAAGTTGCCCGCCGGCGACGACGTGATCGCCGAATCCGGAGGCAGACCCCTCGACGACCGGTCGGGTCCCGGCTACTACTCCCATAACGGCGCAGATGCAGCATTAGATGTCAACGGGATAGCGGGTGGCGACCCGGTGAATGCCCGGACAATCGTACCGGCGACCGCCCATGCCAAGTTGTCGATGCGGCTGGCCCCCGGGCAAAGCGCCCGTGCAATGCAGCAGGCACTCGAGGAGCTGCTACGCGCGGCCGCTCCCGCGGGCGCCGAGGTGACGATCAGATTTGCACATGCCGGCGAGCCGGCGCTCTTCGATCCTGAATCTGAAGCGCTTCGCTTGGGTAGACGGGCACTCGAGCAATCCACCGGGATGTCCGTGGCCATCAAGCGCGCCGGCGGATCCATTCCCATCCTTGCCACCTTCGCGGACCGCGGCATTCAGACGATCGTTAGTGGATTCGCGCTTGCGGACGACGCCGTTCACGCACCGAATGAGAGCTACCGAGTCGAAAGTCTGAGACTGGGGGAAAAGGCGGCCTACGAGCTGTATGCAGCTCTCGCACGACTGGGGAAGGACTGAATGTTGCGACCTGACGCCGGGCCGAACCATCGATCCTTCGACTCGAGCCGAGGCGCGAAGATAGAGGCTTGGGCCAACTACCGGCGAAGGGACCTCAGGTGAGCCAACCTCTTATTGTCGATGCGGTGCGGACTCCGGCCGGCCGCTATGGGGGCGCGCTGTCGTCCGTTCGCCCCGACGATCTGGCGGCCCACGTGGTCAGGGCACTGGTGGCACGAAATGACGTGCCCGCCGAACGCATAGACGACGTCTACTGGGGGGCAGCCAACCAGGCGGGTGAGGACAATCGCAATGTGGCGCGTATGGCCGTGCTGCTCGCGGGGCTTCCGGTCGAGGTGCCGGGAGCGACGGTCAATCGTCTGTGCGGATCCGGGCTCGAAGCAGTCAACTGCGGGTATCGGGCTATTCGCTCGCAGGAGGCTTCGCTTGTCCTGGCCGGTGGCTCTGAGTCGATGAGCCGGGCGCCATTTGTGATGGCCAAGGCGTACAAGGCTTTCGACCGGAATCCAGTCATCTACGACACGACCATCGGCTGGCGGTTCACCAATCCCAGGCTGGAAGAGGTGCACGAGGCCCACTCCATGGGAGAGACCGCGGAGATCGTTGCCGAACGCTACGGCATCACTCGAGCGGACCAGGACGCGTTCGCATCCGAGAGTCATCGGCGCGCGGTCCAGGCTCAGGAGGACGGCCGCTTCAAGGACGAGATCATCCCGGTCGAGGTGCCGCGCGGCAAAGGAGATCCCGTCTGCGTGGACACCGACGAGCCCCCTCGTCCGGATACCAACCTGGAGAGGCTCGGCGCGCTCAGACCGGCGTTCGCCGAGGACGGGACGGTGACGGCAGGCAACTCGTCCGGCGTGAATGATGGCGCCGCAGCAGTCCTCCTCGCCTCCGAGGAGATGGCTGCCGAGCTGGGATGGCAGCCCATGGCGCGCGTAGTCACCAGTGCGGTCGCCGGAGTCGAGCCACGCGTCATGGGATTGGGGCCGATATACGCTACGCGCAAGGCGCTCGCACGAGCAGGATTGACCCTTGACGACCTCGACTTAGTGGAGCTCAATGAAGCCTTTGCAGCGCAGTCTCTGGCCTGTGTAAAGGAGCTCGATCTCGACCCCGAGAAGGTGAACGTGAACGGCGGGGCCATCGCCCTCGGGCATCCATTGGGAGCTTCGGGGGCGCGCATCTTGACCACTCTTGTTCACGAGCTCGGTCGAAGGCAGGGCCGCTACGGGCTTGCCACCATGTGTATCGGAGT
>JACDDL010000202.1 GCA_013817045.1 Actinomycetota bacterium
TGTCGTTGCCTGGTTTGGGCACCCCGACCTCGTCGGAGAAGCAGAGGACCTCGAGGAGGTCGAGCAAGCCGGCGTCACCCAGCAGATCCCGCACCACCCGTCCGGGCGTGAATCCCGTGTCGCAGATGAGGCCGCGCCGGATACCCGCCCTGTCCAGCGCCCGGAGAGTTTCGAGCGCCCCCTGAACGGGATCGACGCCGGTCGCCAGGCTGGCTTCCTCGAACTCTTTGGTCAATGAGGCTATGGAGTCGTCGTCGGACACTCCGCTGGCTTCGAGGCAGTAGGCGGCCATCCGTCCGGGCCCGAAGGTCTCGACCTGCTTCCAGGCATCGTCATGCTTGAGCCACGCCTCGTGGACCAGGTCGTGAGCCTCCCCTTCGGTCAGGTCCAGCACGTTCCGGAGGGCACCTGCCCGCGTCGCCATTGCCGCATCGAAGTCCCGGTCTTTGAGAAGTGTGCCCCAGCAGTCGTATGTGACCGCCCGGATGCCGTCCACCCTTTTCGTCATGGAATCACTCCCTGTGCGATGAAGATGCGCCGGACCTTCCTGGTTGCGAGCCCAGGTTACTCCGAACCAGGGTTTCGCAGCCCGGGCACCGATCCGAGCGCCCGTCCCAACGACTCGACCAGCTCGGTTATCTCGTCGTCGGTGATCACGAAGGGCGGGCCCAGCATGATCACATCGCCGTCGCCGGCCCCCGCTCCCCCGGTGGAGGGGTACACCAACAACCCTTCTGCCTTGGCGGCCTCTATCACCTGCTCGGTGATCCGCTCGGCGCGCCGGAAGGGCCGTTTCGAGCTCCGGTCGGCCACCAGCTCGATACCGGCCATCAGTCCCAGCCCACGGATGTCACCCACGCATGGATGCTCACCCAGGGCGTCACCCAGCAGCGCGAGCAGGCGCTCGCCCTTGCACCTGCTCGCCTCGACGAGGTGGTCGTCGTGCAGGCGGGTGAGCACCGCATCTGCGACCGCAGCGCCGACCGCCGAGTGCGAGTAGGTGAAGCCGTGCACGAATCCGGTCGGGGCGATGGCGTCGAAGACGGCGCCCGAGGCAGCCGCAAAACCGAACGGCCAGTACCCGGACGTCACACCCTTTCCCGCGGTGAGGATGTCGGGCCGCAGGCCCCAGTGATCCGAGCCGAACCATCGGCCGGTGCGGCCGAATCCCGTCATGACCTCGTCCGCGATCAGGAGCACCCCGTGGGCCCGGCACACCTCCTGCACCGCCGGCCACAGATCGGGTGGGGGCGCGACGGCGCCGAGGGCAGCGCCGACCACCGGCTCGGCGATGAAGCAGGCCACGGTTTCCGGGCCCTGCTCCCGGATGACCCCGTCGAGCAGCTCGGCATGCCGAGCCCCGCAACCCGAGTCGTGCGTGTCCAAGGGGCAGCGGTACTCGTAGACCGCGGGCACGTGTACCGCAGGCCCCAGCCAGGCCGAGTAGGGACGGCGCAGTGAGGCGCGCCCCGACGCGTCGAGAGCGCCCCGGGTGTTGCCGTGATAGGAGCCAAGTCGGGCTATCACCTTGTGCTTCGAGGAGCGGCCGGTTGCGACATGGTAGGTGCGTGCGATCTTGAGCGCGGTCTCGACCGCCTCGCTTCCGCCGGAGACCGGATAAATGCGCGCCTCGTCGAGTGGGAGCAACGGCGCAACTCTGGTTGCGTAGCGCTCGAGTGCCTCGCTCGTGAACTGGGTTCCATGCGCGTAGGCAATGCTGCTTGCCTGCCGGGTCATTGCCTCGACGACCTTCTCGTCTCCATGACCGGCCCCCACGACGATCGCGCCTCCGGAGCCGTCGAGATAGCGCTTCCCGGAAGAGTCCCATATCGACGCGCCGGATGCCCGTGCGGCGGATGGCAGATCGCGATCTGTGACGCGGGGAAAGACGTTGCCGGCTCGCATCTCTAACGCGTGTAGATGCCCTCGGGGTCGAGCTCGTTGCGCATCAGGTTCAGCTCGAGCTCGCTTGGAGGATCTGTGAGAACGAGGTCGCGGGACAGGCGTATGTCCCAACCCGTGTTGGCCTGCACCTGCTCGACGGTCACCCCGGGATGCATGCGGGACAGATACATGACGCCGTCATCTCCGAAGCGGTAGATGCCGAGCCCCGTGACCACCACGTACGGGCCTCCGCCCAGCCACTCCGCCGGCCGCCGGCCCGCGAGGTGCCCCGGACTCGTGACGAAGTCGACCTCCTCCACGAACGAGCGGCGCGACTGGGGCATGATCACGAACACACGGTTTGCGTTTATCGAGATCTCACACGCCCCTCCCGACCCGGGGAGGCGAACCTTCGGTTCGTCGTAACCGCCGATGACCGTGGTGTTGATGTTGCCGAAGCGGTCGATCTGGGACGCTCCCAGAAAAGCGACGTCGATCAGACCGCGCTGCAGATAGAAGGAAAAGATCTCGAACATCGAGGTGACCGACACCGCACCGGTCACCAAGGTGGGGTCGCCTATGGAAAGCGGGAGCCTCTGGGGATCGGCGCCGTAGACGCCGGCTTCGTATACCAGCTCGAGGTCGGGTGTAACGGTTCTGCGAGCGAGGTTGCACGCGATGTTGGGGGGGCCTATGCCGACAAAGCAGACCTTCTCGCCTTCAAGCTGGCGCGCCGAGGCGGCGATCATCATCTCGTTCACGGAGTATTCCGCCGGGCTCGCACTCATCCCGGCGAGTAAGCCCCGTAGTCGACGGGCTCCGAGAGGCATCGATCGGGCGTCAGACGCGCCCATGCTTCGGCGCCCATCTTGGCCAAGTAGTCCTTGTGGGACCCCAGTGCGTAAACCCATTCCTCGAGCCACGCTTCGAGCTTGGCCGGATCCCGGCTTATCGAATCCCACGCGACATAGAAGCGATTGTCCCTGTCGTAGTAACCCTGCGCAAAGGAAGGATGGCAGGCCCTGGGCTCGGCCACCACTGCATCGACCACCAGTCCGGGGATGACCGTGCGGTTGGGGTCGCTGCGAATCACCCGGCCGTCCACCAGCTCTTCGCATACGACGATGACCTTGCGCGCCGCGAAGGCGGCCTCTTTCTGACAGCCGAGAAAGCCCCATACGTGGCAGTTCCCGTCCTTGTCGGCTCTTTGGACGTGCACGATGGAGACGTCGGGATTGAGAGGCGGCACCGCGTAGACGACGCCGTCCCCGTAGGGCGACTCGAGCTCGACTATGCGCGGATTCACTTTGGGGAGGTCGCTGGAGTGATAGCTGCGCAACGGCATGAACGGCAATCCCGAAGCTCCTGCCGTGTAGCGTGAGACCATGCCGAAGTGACTGTACTCCTCGAGCTCGAGCGGAGCAGGGTCCGAGCGTTCGACCCTGCGGCGAATGGCGTGCAGCGAGCCAACCCCCGGGTTGCCGAGCCAGGAGAACACCAGCTTGGAGGCGACTCCGGCCGCGATCATCTGGTCGTAGATGACATCCGGGGTCATGCGGCACAACGTCAGATCGCGTTTGCCCTGCCGGATGATCTCGTGCCCCGCGGCAAAACAGATGAGATGGGTGAAGCCCTCGATCGCGACCGTGTCGCCGTCCCCGACGAGGCCGGCAACCGCATCGTGCATCGAGGTGACCTTGCCGCCCTCCTGGCCCCCATCGGGGCCGCCATGGCTCATGCGCGAATCATGCTCTGTTCGGCCACCAATCCGGCCGAAGCCGCAACTCCCTCGGCGCAGGCATCCTCGAAGAGCCGAAGGCCGGTCGCCGCCTGCTCTTTGTTGATTATCAAAGGCGGCGCCATGCGTATCGTCGAGTCACCGGCGCGGAGGACCAGAAGCCCCCGCTTGAAGGCTGCGATCTCGATCGCGTCGGCGACCTGGGGTGAGGGAACCTCGACACCGATCATGAGCCCCAGGCCCCGCACTTCCCGAATGGCAGGCTCGCGCTGCGCGAGCTCCTTCAGACCCTCTATCAGGAACTCGCCCACCGTCCGGGCGTTCGCCATGAGCCCCCCGGCCACGAGGTCCAGGGTGGCGAGCCCCGCCGCGCACGACACCGGATTGCCGCCGTAGGTCGACCCGTGGGCTCCGGGGGACCAGGTCATCAAGCCGGAGCGCGCGACCATCGCGCCCAACGGCATTCCGCTGGCAATCCCCTTTCCCGCGAGGACGATGTCGGGTTCGAGATCGAAGTGCTCCATCGCCCACATGCTTCCGGTGCGCCCTATGCCGCTCTGCACCTCGTCGGCCACAAAGAGGATGCCGTGCGCATCGCACATGTTGCGAAGGTGGAGCAGCCATGAGCGGGGCGGGACGACATAGCCGCCCTCGCCGAGAATAGGCTCGACGACCACTGCGGCGACCTCGTGTGGCTTTGCCAGGCGCTTGAAGATGACGTCGTTGATGTAGTCGAGATCCGGTTCGGCCAACTCGCCGCCGGGGCCGTCAAGGCCGCCAAGGCCTACGAAGGAGTCGAAGCGGCCTGCGTAGGGAGCGTGCAGGACACCCGGGAGCAACGGGCCGAAATCCGCGCGGTAGTTCGCCTTCGAGGCGGTCAGCGAGACGCTTCCGTAGGAACGTCCGTGGAAGGACCCGAAGAAGGACAGGATGTATTGACGTCCGGTGTGGTGCCGCGCGAGCTTTATTGCGGCTTCGACCGCCTCGGTGCCCGAGTTGGTCAGGAACGCCCTCGCCGGCCCGTCCATCGGCGCGATGTCCGCGAGGCGGGAACACATCTCCGCATATATGGGCAAGTAGAAGTCAGATGCCGAATAGTGAAGAAGCTTGTCCGCCTGGTCCTTGATGGCATGGACAACCGCCGGGTGTGAGTGCCCGGTTGAGCATACGGCGATACCTGCGTTGAAATCCAGGAAGACGTTGTCGTCCACGTCCTTGATCACAGCACCCGCGCCTCTGTCCGGGACGAACGAGTACGCACGCGGGAGCGACGGGCTGGTCACCTCGGCATCCGCATCGATGACCGCACGCCCCCTGGGGCCGGGAAGGTCGGTTGAGATCATCGGTTCGGTGTGTCGCGCCAGGGTCTCGTAGGCGCTCCCGTTCGATGCCTTCATGGCCGCTCAATCCTCCACGATGGTTTGGCTCTGCTCCCGCATGTAGAGCTGGACGTAATAGAGCCCGCCGCCCGCCTTACCGCTGTTCCCGGAACCCTTCCAGCCCCCGAACGGCTGGATGCCCGGCCAGGCGCCCGTAGTCGCGCCGGCGCGCCGGTTCACGTAGACGACGCCCGCCTCGATGTTGTTCAGGAACATGTCGACCTCGGCCCGATCCTCGGAGTAGAAGCCCGCCGTCAGACCGTAGGGTGTGTCGTTCGCGAGCTCCAGGGCCTGCTCGAGTGAGTCGACCGGATGAACCGCTACCAGGGGCACGAACAACTCGTCACGCCATATCCCGGAATCGATCGGCACCTCTACGACGGTGGGCTCCACGAAGTTGCCGCGCGCCAGCTCGTCCTCTTGAATACGCGCGCCGCCTGCGATCACCCGGCCCTCTTCCTGTGCCTGGGCCGCGGCCGATTCGAATCGTTCGA
>JACDDL010000203.1 GCA_013817045.1 Actinomycetota bacterium
CGCGGCCGACGCGTTCACTGCCGCTTCACGGATACCCAACCTCTTGCAGAACCTCCTCGGCGAAGGCGTGTTGTCGGCGTCGATGATTCCCGTGTACAGCCGTCTGCTTGCGGAGGGACGCGAGAAGGAGGCGGGGGAAACAATGAGGGGCGCCTACATCAGGCCCGGGAGTTTCTCGACTTCTTCGAGACCGAAACCACAGTGCATTTTCGTGAGGAGGAAGAGGTCGTCTTTCCTTTGGTGATTGACGAGACCGAAGCCCAGCCGGTCCTGGCGCACGTGATGATGGATCACCTCCGCATTCATGCCCTGGTTCGCACTCTCAGGTGGGAGCTCGAGAGCCGGAATGTCAACGACGAGACCATGACGAACGTCGTGAGCGCGACCGAGGAACACATCCGATTCGAAGAAAATTCGGTCTTCCCGATGATAGAGCGGCTCCTGCCGGAGGAAATGCTCGGCGCGGTGTCTCTCGCTCCCAGAAACAGGACTTACGTGGACGGCAAGGCGTGGTCCGAGCTCCTGCAGAACTACAACCTGGTCCCAGCGTTACTTCCGCGCAGGAGCACTGGTGACAAGACTCTTTCGACTCTCAGGGCAAGTACCCTTTACTCGGTTCGCCACAGGTGCTTTTCCATCAGCTTTACGCGATAGCGGCCTCGGACGGCCGCCTCTCGGTAGCGGAGGCTGGAGGCGTTCTCTCGCAGGATCGACAGACCGGCTCGCTGGCCTAGCGTCATCAGATCGTCCTCGATCCGTGCCGCACGTTCTCGTGGATGAAGCATCGGGATGAAGTGGGTCATGCCTTCTCTATCGACGGCCAGACGAAAAACAAAAGCCCTGTTTTCCGTGATCCAGAGTGGATGCGCCCTCGCTCCAGAAGGGGCGGCGACAAACTTCGCGCTTGTACGCTACCGTATTGAGGAACTGCTCGTCGACGCCTATCCGGCAGGTAAAATCGTTGCAGATATCCAATACACGCAAGGGCGAACGAGCAGTTCTATGGGCCCTGATTGTCTCGGCCATTCTCGCCGTCAGCAAGCTGGTGGTCTGGGCTCTCACATCGAGCCTCGTGGTCTTGTCGCAGGCGCTCGACTCGACCCTCGATGTCGTGGTCCTGATACTCCTTTTCGTGAGCCTGCGCGTTGCTGCAAAACCGGCGGATGAGAGCCACCACTACGGACACGGAAAGGCCGAGAATCTGGCCGCCCTGCTTCAGACAATCTTCCTCGCGTTGATCCTGGCCGCCCTAGCGAGGGAGGCGGTCGAAAGGCTCATCTCTGCACCTCCGGAAGCAAACGCACCCTGGTATGCCATTGCCCTGGTGGGGGGTTCACTCGTCATCGACATCTTCCGTGTTCGACTCTTGACCTCAGCAGCGCGCGAGGAGAACTCGGAGGCGCTGCGGGCGGGTGCCCTCAACATGTCGGGTGACGTGGCCACTGCACTCGTGGCGCTTCTTGCTCTGGGTCTTGTCAGAGCCGGCTTGACCGAAGCGGACGCGGTGGGAAGCCTGGTCGTCTCGGCAGGTGTAGCTGCCGCATCCTTTCGCGTGGTAAAGCGCTCCGTCGATGTGCTCATGGATCGAGCTCCCTCTGCTCGAGCGGAGATGATCACAGAAGCAGCGGGGCGAGTCCCCGGCGTCACCGAAACCCGACGGGTACGCACCCGTGGCAGCGACAGGGAGTTATTTGTGGACGTGACCGTCGCTACTTCTCGAACGGCGTCGTTGGAGCGCGCCCACGACGTCGCAGAGGGCGTCGAGAGGGAGATCTCACGAGTAGCGCCCGGATCAGATGTCGTGGTACATGTCGAGCCTAACCGGGAAAGCAGCGATCTGATGGAGCGGGTTCAGGGAGCAGCCAGCGCCGTTGAAGGAATCCAGGAAGTTCATAATGTCCTGATACATGAATCCCGCAACGGGTTGATCAAGAGTCTGCATGTGACCCTGCATGCAAAGACCGGGCCGGAGACGCTGCTTCAGGACGCACACCGGATGTCCGATCGCGTTGAGACCGCAATACTCGAGGAGCTTGGCCACGGCGTCCGCGTCGACACACACATTGAGCCACTGCAACCCACCGAGCCAGGCAGAGATGTCACGCGAGAGAGGGCAGACGTCGTTCTGACGCTACGCCACCTCGCGCTAGAGCAGTCCGCCGTGATGGGCTGCCATGAGGTTCTCATAGCCTCTGTGCATGGGCACCTGTCGATAGTCGCGCACGTCACCGGCCAGGAGGACCTCCCGCTCGACCAAATACATGAAGCTTCCAGGGTCATTGAAAGAAAGCTGCGCGCGGTCCATCCGGAAGTCGGGCCGGTCCTCATTCATTTCGAGCCGGCCAGCGCCCTTGAGTAGCCTCTTGCGCATGGAGGTTCGATTCCGAACGCCTAATAGCCGGGAGGGCTGGTAGCCTTCCACTCGCAGGGGGGGCAGGTTAACCCAACAACGATGCCAGCTGCTCAGAGGATTGCGGCTTGTGAAAGTAGAAGCCTTGACCCAGCTCACATCCCAAGTTCTGTGCAGCAACGCTTTGCTCGGCCAGTTCGACGCCAACGGGCACGATCTTCAGTTCGAGGGCCTCACCCATTTTCACCATTGCCTCCACTACAGGAGGCGCCGGCTGATCAGCCGTCATAATTCTGGTCGAGGTGTGATCTATCTTGAGATAGTCGATGGGGAAGCGGTCCAGGTAGTTGAGCGATGAGTAACCCGTGCCGAAGTTGTCGATTGCGAGCTCAACCCCAATGTTCTTGAGGTTGCGCAGTTGAGCCAGGTTTTCCTCTGCGTTACCCATCAAGTCACTCTCACTGACTTCAAGCAGGAGAGCCTGCGGATTCAAACCGGTTTCCTCTAAACAGCCAACCACATCACCGAGGAAACGGGAATCCCCGAGCTCGCTTGCAGCCATGTTCACGCTAACCTTCAAATCCGTCGCTGAGGACAGGGCGGCCCTCCATTCCGCTGTTTGACGGCATGCTTCTCTGAGCACCCATCTGTCTATCTCATGTATGGTTCCGTCCAACTCGGCAAAAGGGATGAACTCCTGTGGGCTTATGAGGCCACGCTGCGGGTGTTCCCAGCGCACCAACGCCTCTATCGCGACGATGCTCGCGTCCCTGAGGTCGACGATGGGTTGAAAGTGAAGTCTCAGCTCGTCCTTGTCCACAGCTACTCGAAGATCAAGCTCGGTTCCGCTCGCCTTTAGGCGCTGGGGAGATGAGGAATCGTTGTTCCGATTCAACGCTTTGGCGCCTACGACCTGGTCCTTCCCCAAAGACTTTGCTCTATAAAGGGCCGCATCCGCCGCCCCGATCAGCTTGGCGGGGGCCAGGCCATCGCGCGGAAAAGCGGCCGTGCCGAAGGATAGGCTGATGGGCCGAACCCCCCGGCTGCCTACGCTGGTGTCCATGTCCTTGACCGCCTCACGGAGACGCTGAGACCGTTCGAGGGTGATGGCGAATGACGCCTCGGGCAAGATCAGCGCGAATTCATCTCCGCCATAACGGCACGCCAGGTCCTCGTCACGTATGCTCGTTTGAAGGAAATGTCCCAGCTCCCTGAGGACTTCATCGCCGGTCGGGTGCCCAAAATCATCGTTCAGCTCCTTGAACCCATCGACATCACACATGATGATTCCGACGGAGCCGCCGGACCGTGCTGCTCGGTGTAGCTCGCGCTCTAACGTCTCCTCGAGGTAACGACGATTGTACAAACCGGTTAGGGGATCGCGAATGGATGTCGCTCGTAAGCTTTCTCTGAGCTGAAGGTTGGACAGGGCAACGGCGATGCGTTCTGCGAAATTCGAGGCGAGCACGCGACCGTGCTCCAATGTGGCCTGAACCCCGATCTTGCCTTGAATTGCTGAGTCTGCGGTGCGTAGCTGCATGATACCCAATTTCTCTCCGTGGGCGATCAATGGGATGCAAATGCACCCCCCGAGAAGCTCTCCAATATGATCGCAAAGGAGTACCGAGCTCTTGTCAATCATGGTGTGGGTCTTCCCTCGCCGAAGAGCCCAACAACTCTCGGGGGAGAACACGTCCTCTATTGGAAGATCGCCCCAAAATGCAACCCGCTCGACGAGATTCTTCGAATCGTTCAGTACGAAGAGAGCCCCAGAGTCCTTTGGAAAAAGGCGCCCGCCCATCTCCGTTATGACAGCGTACGCTTCTTCCGTTATCGAGCAGCTCTGGAGGAAATCCCCCATCTCGTTCAGGAGGTCAACCTCGATGCGGGCCTGTTCAAGCTCCTCTATTCGCCGCAATAGGGCGCCCGTGGACCTGTCGGGAGCATCGGGGTGATCGATGTTGTGGGGGCGCTGGATGGTGGTGGAGAAGCCCGTCACTTTCCCACTCAAGTCTTTAGTTGGTGTGAGGGTGAGGGTCACATCGATCTCGGTCCCATCGCGCCGGAGACCCATAGCCGGATGTTCGTCCAAGGTTTCGTTCCGACTGGCCCGGTCCATCAGGAGAAGGATCATCTCGTTCTGCTCCGGCACGAAGAACGCAGACAAGGGTCTACCCACCACCTCTTCGAACGAGTACCCGAACAGGCTTTCGGCGGCTTCGTCCCACCCCAGCGTCATGCCCTCCGGGCTGCTTCCGACGACTGCCATTTTGGTTGCCTCGGGTACAGTGGGCGTTGCCTCAAACGTCACTTAACTACTCCTCTCGACCCTATAAGGTCACGCAGCCCCCACAACTCGGACCGCAAAGGTCCGAATTCATGATTCGTGCCCTGTGTCCAGCTTCTGACAGAATGGACACACTTTGCTATCGACCGCCTCGGCCACCACCTTAGTCGCGACAGGAAAATTTTCACCTGGGATGTTTGCCTCAGTGGCAACCCCGTAGGTTAGGCACCGTCCGTCTCCGACGGCGCCTGGTCCGAGAGCCCGTAGCCCAGTCGAATAAGCGTGGGTCCCATGTGCTGCTCGATAAGGCCGATCTGGTCGGGGGTCAACCCCCCTTTCCAGCCTTGTGTGAGTCCCTCATTGACGAAGCGCACCTCTCTGGAACGCGCCCGTTTGAACTTCTGTGGAGGCGCTTCGTCTTCCTTGCTGCGCATTCGATCCAAGCTGTTGTTGTCGATGGCACTCGTAATCAATGCCTCATCAACCGGCATTCCGAGAAACCGGACGATGTCCGACAAGCACTCCTCGGGACCGGCGCGCAGATCCTCGTACCTGACCAGGTGAAGATGGGCTCGGCACGCCGGAAGGCTCGACACCCAAAAATCGACGTGGTTGTTCCACGATCCAAAGGGGCTCGCCTTGCCGTTCACGAACGACGGAACGAACGCGTCGAAATTGCCCTCGGCGGTCCCCTGCCTCTGCCTCAGCCGGTACTCGGACATGATAATGCTTCGGGGATCCCGAGCCAAATAGATGACTTTGCGATCGATGTCGCAGTAGCGCTCGTGGGTGCTGATGAGCCGGCCGCCGCCGCACAAGACCCCGGGTCCCTTCCATGAACCGTAGGTGTCGA
>JACDDL010000043.1 GCA_013817045.1 Actinomycetota bacterium
GTCTTCACCTGGTCGGAGCGCGTCGCCGAGCACCGCCGCAAGCAGCGCTGCCGAGTGCTGCTGATAGACGAGACGTCCCTGCGCCGGCGGCATCGCTATGTCACCGTGGTCTTAAACGCCGAGACCGGCGAGGCGCTCGGCGTCGTCGAGCACCGCAGCGCCAAGGCCCTGCGAGCCTTTCTAGTGTAGTGATACATAAATAGACGCGCGATTCATGATACACTCCGTGGATGCCTCATCCGCCGGCCGAAGCGCTCTCGTTGTCGCCCGGCCAGCGCCGGATCCTCGAAGAGCTGGCGAAGTCCCGCACCAACCCACACCGGGTGGTCCAGAACGCCAGGGCGCTGCTGCTGGCTGCCGACGGCGTGGCCAATGCCGAGATTGCCCGACGTGTCGACGCGTCCCGCTCCAGCGTGATCGAGTGGCGCCGCCGCTTTGAAAAAGAGGGGGTGGGCGCCATCGGCGTGGTGCGTCCGGGTCGGGGCCGCAAGCCTTCCATCCCCCAGGCCAAGGTTGAGACGATCGTCCATGACACGCTGCACACCAAGCCCAAGGGGGAGACGCACTGGAGCACGCGCTCGATGGCGCGTCGGCACGGCATCAGCTCGGCGACCGTCCAGCGCATCTGGTCGGCTCGGAGGATCAGGCCGCATCTCGTAGACACCTTCAAGCTGTCCAACGACAAACACTTTGAGGAAAAGCTCATAGACGTCGTCGGGCTCTACCTCAACCCACCGGACAAGGCCGTCGTGCTATGCATGGACGAGAAGAGCCAGATCCAGGCGCTCGACCGCACCCAGCCGAGCCTGCCGATGAAAAAGGGCCGGGCCGGGACCACGACGCATGACTACAAGCGCAACGGGACCACGACATTGTTCGCCGCGCTCGACGCGCTGACGGGGGCGGTCATCGGCCAATGCCTGGCCCGTCACCGTCACACCGAGTTCTTGAAGTTCCTACGCGTCATCGATCGCGAGGTCCCCAAGGGGCTTCAGATCCACCTCATCCTCGACAACTACGCGACCCACAAGCACCCGGACGTAAAGAAATGGCTCGCCAAGCACAAGCGCTTCCACCTCCACTTCACTCCGACCTCGTCATCGTGGCTGAACCTCGTCGAGCGTTGGTTCCGGGAGCTCACCGGCAAAGCGATCCGCCGTGGCGTGTTCCCAAGCGTCCCCGACCTGATCACGACGATCGAGGACTATCTGCAGGTGCACAACGACAATCCAAAACCGTTCGTGTGGACCGCAAGCGCCGAGTCGATACTCGAGAAGGTGAAGCGTGGCAGGGTGGCACTCGCTCAAGCGTCGGGCTAATTATGAGGCACTACACTAGGGGCGTCCGGGACTCGGGGGAACCGGCGCTTCCTCTTCAACCTCTTCCTCGACCGGCGCCACACCGTTATCCAACGTATCTTTCTCCTCGCCGCGGGTCAGGCGCCCCGTCAAGGCGCCGATGGCGGCGCGATCCTCTGGGCCCAAACCCAGGAGCAGGAGCAGCCCGAGGTAGACGAGCCCAACCACGCCCACCGCAACCGCCGCCGCGACGACGCCCGTTCCAAGGCCGGCAAGCGCAATCACCGCTTTTGCCACGCCCACAGAGGCAACTCCAGCAGCGATGGGCTTCCAATAGTCCAGACGATACGGATGCAGCCGCGATGCGGACCAGACCTGCCACAAGGGCAGCAGGTTGTTGAGTGCGGTCCCGACAAGGTGAGCAACGGCCGCCCCGAGAATCCCGTACCGAGGGATGAGCCAGAAACCCAGGGCTATTTCAGCCACGACAACGGCCACGTAGTCGATAAAGGCCAGGCGAGAGCGGCCGGTGATGATGAGCGTAGTGGTGACCGGACCCGTCCCGAAAATGAACAAGACGGAGAAGGCAAGAACGACAAGTGACGTGCTTGCGTCCCGGAAATCAGAGCCGAAGATCGAAAGGATCTCCTTGGGGAACATGACCTGTAGACAGAACAGAGGAAACGCCAGGGTGAAGCTCCATTTACCCATGCTCTTGAAGAGCGTGGTCAACTCCCCTCGGCGGTTCTGCAGGTAGAGGTTGCTGGCCATTGGGCTGTAGACCTGATTGAGAGCGACGTTGATCGCGCTCGGCGCCAGAGAGATTCTCTTGCTGGTGACATAGGCGCCTGTCTGCGACAGCGACGCCAGGGAGCCGAGCAGCACCGGGAAGAGTTGCGCGCGAGAGGTTTCGACGACTTTGGTACCCCAGGCTGGCAGGGCGAAGCGGATCAGCTCCCTCCTCTCTATGCGATCGGTTGGGCCGAAGATCGGCAATCTTCGGTGCAACGCGAATGTGGCGGACGCAGTCACGATCAGCTCGCCTGCGACCAGGCCTGCGAAGGCCGACACCGGCGTGGGCGCTATCAACAGAGCCACGACGGCGGTGACGACACGGATGGTCGGTTGCAAGATGTTCTTGACCAAGGCGTAGGCCCGCATGTTCTTGAACGCCTGCGTGGCGAACAGCATGACCTGCCCCAATCCGACGATTGGAATCGCCACGGCGGCGAGGCGAAGCAGCGGCACCAAGGAGTCCCCATCGAAGAACCGCTTGTCCAGCAAGGGCGCCAGTCCCAGGAGCCCTCCCGAGATGAGCAAGAGAGCCCCGCCGGCCAGAAAAATCGTAAGGTGGATGGTGCGGCGGAGGCGCGGGAGGTCCCCGATCCCGTGGTAGTAGGACCCTTGGCGAACGAGAATCCAGTTGGCTCCCAGCAGGCCGAGGGTGGCGCTTGTCTGGGTTGCGGCATAGGCGATCGCCCATGCCCCCAAGCCGGACTTCCCCAGCGCCCGCCCCAACAACACGTTGAGAGCAAAGGCCCCTACGTAACCAACCGCCCCCGACGAGAGCAGCAACGCGGCATGCTTGGCCAGGTGACGGGTATGGGCCAGCTGCTTTGCCTGCATTCCGTTCGACTCTGGCTGGTCCATGGATTCCGATCTCGATTGATGAGCGGGGCACCCGGGCAGGCCAAGCAATCCGGTTGCTCTCCCGAATCCGCCGGCGACATCGCGACTCGACCTTCGCTGCCTGGCCCTGCAGCCGTCCCTCGTGACTGGGTCCGGGTGACTTTCTGCGGTTGTCAATCATGTCATATCGCCGGCTCTATTTGCCGGGAGAGAGGGACACCTACGGCGACCACTTGCGGCCTCCGCCGCCTGCACGGGAGATTTTTACTCAGCTTGGGAAAAAACCCACCGGTCGAGCAACCGACACCGAGATGGTTCGTTCTGATACAGGAGGGGCACAAATGGGCGTGCTCTCCTCAGGCGCACCGCCCTGGGGCGGGCGCCTGACCGGCCATCAAGTACAACAGCATTGGAGTCGAAGAAAACGAGATGAAAATAACCTCTGCTCACCCGGGCCCGAGGAGCTGATCGTGGAGAACGAATCCGCCTTCTCGGTTGTCTCCGGCAAGGTAACCGCCGATGACGAAGGGCTTTCCGATGCCACCCCTCTCGAGGGTCGCGTCGACGGAACAGGGATAACCGAGTGGGAGCGACCGGAAACCATGGAGCGGGAGCGACCGGAAACCATGGAGCGGGAGCGACCGGCGGGGTCCCCGGTTGAAGTCGTCGGGGCCGACGGGCATCTGCCCGCACCACCGCTCGCCACTCGGACCAGTTCCGGGCATACCGAACACCTCTCCTACAGCAAGGCCGCCACGACCTCGAAATGGAACGTGATCGGATGGCAATTATTCGCCACAGACGCCCTATGCCTCGTGGGGGCCCTGGCGTTTTCCTATCTCATCCGGTACGGGTCCCGCAGCCTCCCCCTCGGATACCTCCTCGTCATAGCCCTCGGACCGATTGCATGGGGCGGCGTCTTCCATGCCTTCGGGTTATATGCGCCACGCCACCTTTCCGCCGCAGAGGAGTTCCGGCGCACTATCAGCGCGACGAGCATCGGGATCTTCATGGTGGTCATGACGAGCTTCTGGTCTCACTCCGAACTGTCACGGATCTGGATAGGACTGAGCTGGCTCTTCGCCCTCACCTTTGAATTGGTGGCGCGACGTGTGTGGCGCTGGCACATAGGCCGTATGCGGAAAGATGGGCGCCTGGCGATGAGGACGCTTGTGGTTGGGTCCAACGCCGAGGCTATGAGGCTCGACAAGACCCTGCGCTCGGTGAACTCTGGTTTCAAGCCCCTCGGGCACATCGACCCCACATACTCCCTTGCCCCGGACCTTCCGGTTGGCGAGTCACTCGATCGCCTGATCTCCACTCTTCGCTCCAACGCGGCGGAGTGCGTCTTCATTGCGTCGACTTCAGTGACCGCCGAGCAGATTCTGCGGATAGCGCAGGCCGCCCGGCGTGCCGGGGCCGAGGTCCGCCTCACAGCCAACCTGCCTCAGATCTTGATCTCCCGCCTCACCGCTCAGCCAATTGGTGACACGATGGCGTTGTCACTCAAGCCGGTGCGTCTGACCGGAACAGAGGCGACGGTGAAGCGCATCTTCGAC
The DNA here is from genome assembly GCA_013817045.1 of Actinomycetota bacterium. Classification (GTDB taxonomy): domain Bacteria; phylum Actinomycetota; class CADDZG01; order CADDZG01; family WHSQ01; genus JACDDL01. The sequence goes on from JACDDL010000043.1 coordinate 4,487, forward strand.
CTGTCCCTGGCCAGTCTCACGTTGCTGGCAACGACGCCTCTGTGGCTCGTGGCGGGGTTGCTCGTCCGCCTCACCTCCAAGGGCCCCGTCTTGTTCAGGCAGGAACGAGTCACCCGCGGAGGGCGGACCTTCCAGATGCACAAGTTCCGCACAATGATCATGGATGGGGACCGCATTCTCAGGGAACGGGGCATCGATCCCAGCCAGCCGTTCTTCAAGATCGTGGACGATCCCCGGCTCACCTGGATAGGGAAGATCCTCCGCCGGACGAGCATCGATGAGCTACCACAGTTGCTCAATGTCATCCGGGGGGAAATGAGTCTTGTCGGCCCACGGCCGCTCCCCGTGGACCAGGTTGCAGCGAACCTGGAGCTCCTGAACCCCCGTCACGAGGTGCAGGCTGGGGTGACGGGCTGGTGGCAGATCAACGGCCGCAGCACCGTCGACGCCAAGGCTGCCTTGCAGATGGATCTCTTCTACATCGAAAACTGGTCGCTTGCGCTCGATACCTACATCGTGCTGAAAACCGCCGGGTCCCTCGTCACCAGGAAGGGCGCGTACTGATGCCCGGCGACGGGCCCGGAAGCGCCTCGCCGCAAGAGAGCCGAGGGGGGGATGGCGTCGCCGGCGCGTTCTCGGCGCATCTTCGAGCGCCATGAGCGTGGCCGTCATCACGGGCTCCGGAGGCCTGATCGGCTCCGAGGCGGCGCTTCAATTCGCCAGACTCGGTCTTGACATCGTCGGAGTCGACAACGACATGCGGAGCGTGTTCTTTGGCTCCGGCGCATCGACCGCCTGGTCGGTGGAACGCCTCCAGGCTGAGCTCGGGTCGAGCTATACACATCACGATCTCGACGTCCGGGACCGGAGCGGCATCGAAGGGCTGGTCGAGCGCTACGGATCCGACATCTCGGTCGTGGTTCACACCGCCGCTCAGCCCTCCCACGACTGGGCGGCGCGAGAGCCATTCACCGACTTCGACATCAATGCGGTCGGCACGCTCAACCTCCTCGAGGCAACCCGGACACATGCACCGGAGGCTGTTTTCTTGTTCACTTCGACCAACAAGGTCTACGGAGATACACCGAACCGGCTGCCGCTGACAGAGCAAACAACCCGTTACGAGATCAATCCTGAGCACACCTACGCAAACGGCATCCGCGAGGACATGTCCATAGACAGCACACTTCACAGCTTATTTGGGGCATCCAAGGTCGCTGCCGACATCGTCGTTCAGGAGTACGGACGGTACTTCGGGATGCGCACCGCCTGCTTCAGGGGAGGAACCCTCACCGGTTCACGCCATTCGGCTACGGAGCTACACGGATTTCTCGGTTATGTGATGCGGTGCACGATGACCGGCACTCCCTACAAGGTCTTTGGTTACAAAGGTAAGCAAGTCCGAGACGCCATCCACAGCAATGACCTCGTAAACGCCCTTGTCAGCGCCTTCCAGGCGCCGCGCAGCGCAGAGGTCTACAACATCGGGGGTGGACGCTTCAGCAACTGCTCTGTTCTGGAAGCCATCGAGATGAGCCAGGAAATTGCCGGCGAGGAGCTGGGCTGGTCCTATGTCGACCAGAACCGGGTTGGTGACCACATCTGGTGGATCGGTGACAACGGGAAATTCGAATCCCATTATCCGGAATGGAAGATGGAATACGACGTTGACCGAATACTGAACGATATCTTCGAAGCGAACCGCGCCCGGTGGAAGAGATGAAAGACAACGGCAAGCAAAACATCGTCGGCGTCCTTATCGACGGGGTCGATTACGACGGTGCAGTTAGGCGGATAATCTCGGCAGCGCTCGAGGAGCGGCCTTATTCTGTGTCGGCGCTTGCAGTGCACGGCGTGATGACCGGCGTTGGTAACGCAGAGCACCGCTACCGGCTGAATCACCTCGACCTCGTGACGCCCGACGGGCAGCCGGTGAAGTGGGCCCTCAACCTGCTCCACAAAACCGGGTTGAGCGATCGCGTCTACGGCCCGACCCTCATGCTCAAGGTATGCGCCGAGGCGGCGCGCCGGGGGCTTCCCATCTTCGTCTACGGCAGCAATCAGATCGTGCTCGACGACTTGAGCAGGCGGCTGGAGGAGCGCTTTCCGGGCCTTGTGGTGGCCGGAGCCGAACCGTCGAAGTTCCGCACCACCTCACCGCAGGAAAAGCAGGAGATCGCCGCCCGAATCCGCTCGTCGGGCGCCAAGGTGACATTCGTCGGCCTCGGTTGCCCGCGCCAGGAAACCTTCGCCCACGAATACCGCGACGCCCTCGGGATGCCCGTTATCGCCGTGGGAGCGGCGTTCGACTATCACGCCGGGCATATGGAGGAGCCTCCCATGTGGATCCAAAGACGCGGGCTCCAGTGGCTGCACCGTTTGGTGCAGGACCCCGCCCGCTTGTGGAGGCGGTACCTGCTGCTCAACCCAGCCTATCTGACCCTCCTTACACTCCAGGCGCTCGGATTGTGGAGGCCGGACCCCAACCGGGTTGTACGCCCGCCCAGTGAGGTGCTCTATGGATGACCTGTGGTCCCTGCGGTATCCCGCCGGCGCTAGATAGGCTCCCTGCGCCGCGGCGCATTAATCCGCCCTACCGGTAATATATGGTACTTCCCGCTTTCCCACAGGAGGATCCACAATGCGAATCGGAGTAATCGGAACCGGCCACGTCGGCCTTATCACTTGTGTCTCGCTGGCTGCCATCGGCCACGAGGTCGTCGGCGGGGACAACGACCCAGAGAAGATAGCCCTGCTGGAGAGAGGTGTGGCTCCTTTCTATGAGCCAGAGCTGCAGCCCATGCTCGAGCAGCAGCTAAAAGAGGGGCGCTTGACCTTCACCGCCTCCCCCGAGGAAGCCGTCAAGGACGCCCCCGTGGTGTTCATCTGCGTCGGAACACCACCTCGGGTGACCGGAGACGCCAATCTCGTCGCCGTGGAACAGGCGGCGCGCTCGGTCGCCCCCCACATCGCCGACCGGGCCGTCGTGGTCGAGAAGTCGACCGTCCCGAGCGGTACCGCCCAGCGTCTCAAGCGCACCCTGCAACGGGGCCGCCCCCAGTCTGAAGAGCACCTTCAGGTCGTTTCGAACCCGGAGTTCCTGCGAGAGGGAAAGGCCGTCTACGACTCGATGCATCCCGAGCGCATCCTGGTCGGCGGTGAGGCCGAATGGGCGTTCGAGGCCATGCGAGAGGTATACAAGCCGCTCACCGACAAGGGCTACCCCCTTATCGAAACCTCCATCCCCACCGCCGAGTTGTCCAAGCACGCTTCGAACGCATTTCTGGCAATGAAGATCTCGTTCGCGAACGCACTTGCACGCATATGCGAGAAAGCCGGGGCCGACGTTGTCGAGGTCGCGGACGCAATGGGGGCCGATGCCCGCATCGGCCGGGCCTTCTTGAATGCCGGGATGGGCTACGGCGGCTCTTGTTTTCCCAAGGACGTACAGGCCTTCGAGCATCTCTCGAAGCGCCTGGGCTATGACTTCCGCCTGTTGCAGGAGGTGGCGCGCATCAACGCGGAGGCCATCGACTCGACGCTCGAAAAAGTCCGCGACGCGCTATGGAACCTCGAGGGGAAGTCTGTCGCCCTTCTCGGGTTGGCTTTCAAACCTGGGACCGACGACGTGAGAGAGGCCCCCGCCCTGGCCCTCGGAGCCAAGCTGTTGGCGGAGGGCGCAACGGTGACCGGATACGACCCCCTGGCGGGGGCCAACGCAAAAGACGTCCTGCCCGAGATCCATATCGCTCAGGATCCGCTCTCCGCGGCCGCCGGTGCCGACTGCGTGGTTATCTGCACGGAATGGCCCGAAATCCGCGACCTCGACGTCGCCGAGTTGAAAGAGGTCATGGCGTATCCGGTGGTGGTGGATGGAAGAAACGCGTTCGACTCCGAGATCATGGCCGACCACGGTTTCCTCTACTATCCGACCGGACGCCCGCCGCTTCTCTAGCGCAGCGTCAAAAGCGGATAACGGTACCGGCGAAGCAGCGGTGCATCCGTCAGCGTGGTCAGCAAGTTGCTGCCGCGCGATAGACGCTTCGTCCATTCCGTGTCGGGCTTCAGCGTGACATCACCGGCATTGAAGCGGGTGGGGTTCCCTCCGGCCATATGATTGGGCTGGAGTGTAACCGTGTGCGTCCCGGTGAAGGGCAGCTTGTCCGGCAGCTCACCGGCCATCCCGGCCACCCTTTCGACCGTGGCCGCGGGCGCGGCGACGAAATCCTCGTAGCGGACCAACATAGAGCGGTGACGACCGAAGTGCCGCCGCACCAACTCGGCGCCTCCGTTCAGCTCGAGCCAACCGAACGCGCTGTAGAGCGAGCTATGGCGAGGCATCTCTGCATCGGTCGCGCCCTGGAGATCGAGGGTCGCCTTCCTTCGCTGCCACGAGTAGGCCACCGCCCGCGGGTCACGCACGAGATGGACGAAGTAAGGGTCTATCCCCGGCAAAACGCCGAGCAGGGCCGCGTCCGATGGCCGTTTGGAGGAGTCCACGACGACCTCTGCGCCCGCAACCTCTCCGATGCCCTTGTAGAGAGCAGCCGCCACCGGAGCGTATGCGTCGAGCGGCTCCCACCCCGTCGGAAGTGGCCCCATGCGCAACAACCTCGGGGTATGCCGGGTGCGGACCGCCTGCTGTTGCCAGATCACGACCTGCCGGGGGTCGGGGCGGTCCTCCTCGCGGCCGTAAGCCGCCACCCAGACGTCCCTCCAGAACGGACATTCTCGCAACGGCACCCCGCAGCCGCATAGCCGGTCCTCCAGGAGCCCCCGCTCCCAGATGTAATGCAGCTCCCCGGCGGAGACCCACCCTTCGAGCGCCCCCAGCACGCTATCGAGAATCGTGCTTCCGCTCCGGGTCCACCCCATGATGAACAGAACTTTCAAGGGAGGGTGCGCCCGCTCATGTCGATCGAACCGGCCAATCTCATTTCCTCCTCGATCGCCGTACAGACGTGTGGGGTTGTGTGAGCCGTGCAGGTGGACCGCAGAGCGCCGACGGCGTCTCCGCTTGCCCTCAGATGGGCTTGTCGTGCGAACGATGATACTCAACCCCGGCGGCTAGTACCCAGGTGGTCATTCGGCGGCCGGTCTTCAAATCCGCAGGGTTGGGGCGGTTGGATTCTAGGGTGCAACCTATGGACGAGACCCTCATCCAGCTCTCACCCTCCAGCGCGAGCAACTTCAAAAGCTGTCCGTTGTTGTTCAAGTACCGGAACATCGACCGGTTGGACGAACCAATCTCGACGCGCCAGGCGGGCGGCTCGCTCGTGCATGCGGTGCTCGAGAAGCTCTTCGCGCAGGAGGCGCCGGCACGCACCACAGAGCGCGCCGGCGAACTACTGGAGGCGCTGTGGAGGGAGCTTCGGGAAGAACCAGAGTGGCGTCCGACCGAGCTGGACACCGAGGACGAGGTCGGCTGGCTGGAGAGTAATCGCAAGCTGTTGTCGAACTACTTTCTGCTCGAGGATCCATCCACACTCGACGCGGCCCGGCTCGAGTGGTGGGTTGAGTACGACCTCGACGCCGTGCAGCTCCGCGGCGTCATAGACCGCGTCGAAGAGAAAGACGACGGCTCCTGGATTCTGACCGACTACAAGACCGGCAAGGTGCCCGGGGCCGCCCGGGAGCAGTCGGCCAGCCTGGGCTTGCGCTTCTATGCACTCGTTTGCTGGCGCGCCTACGGAATCATCCCTGAGGAGTTGCGCCTCGTCTATCTCGCCGATCCTGCGGTGCTTACGTGGCGTCCCACAGAACGCACCCTGCTTGCGTTCGAGCGACAGATGCAGGCGCTCGCGAAGGCCGTGCGGCGCGCCGCCGACACCGGCGACTGGCGCCCTCGCCCCTCACCGTTCTGCATGTCGTGCGCCTTCCAGGATCGTTGCCCCGCATGGAACGAAAGCGTGCGAGGCTCACAGGCCGTCTGAAGGTCTCATCGAGGGCGAGCGCCGGATGACTGCGGTGCACCGTCCCGACGGATGACTGTGGCCCACGCCCCCAGAAACGGATCTCGTGCCCTCAACCACACCCTGGTGTGGCCCAAGCCCCAAGTTTCTCTTCTCGGCGAGAAGAGCCCGTTTCCGGAGGGGCACTTGCAGCCTGCGTGCCCTGAGGAACCGGCCCCCGCTGCACGGGCTCCGCAGCGGCTCTACGAGTTGCGGGCGAGCATCCGGGTGATCTTCGTGCCGCAGACGGGGCACTTGCCCTGTGCGGCCTTCGTCCCGTTCTTCAGCTCGATCTCTTCGCCCTCGAAGTCCCGCTTCTCCCTGCACTTGACGCAGTAACCGTTGTAGGTGTCGGCCATGGTTCGGCTCCCTTCCAAGAGATACGTCGGCGCCCTCAGGGGGCGCGCACCCGCCTATCCTGCCATCTTCGGAGCGGATAAACAGGATTTTCGACTACAGAAAGTAGTCAACAACCTCCCAGAGCCGGATTTTCTCAACCAAGGACGGGGCCCGGAGGGCCGGCATGCCCCCTAGGCGGCGGCAACAGGCCCGGGGCGCTCCTCCCCCGCTGGGGACCGGGGCTCGTATCCCCCCGACGCCCATCGCTGCGGCGCACCCCGGTACCTGGCCAGGAGATAGAGACAGACCAGTGCCACCGTGAGGGCCAGGATCTGGCTTCCGGTGAGGCCCAGATACCGCCTGTCCACCCGCAGGAAGTCAGTCACCATCCGGGCGGTCCCGTACCAGATGACGAAGACGATGGCGAGGAGACCCCCCCGGCGTCGGCGCCCCGCCAGCCACAACAGGAGCCCGAGAAGCAGCAGGGTCGAGAGCAGGTCGTAGAGAGCGGTCTGGTGCACGGTGACGTCGAAGCACCCGAGCGACGGAGCGCCCCCACTTTCGACCGCCGCCCGATAGCCGGCCGCATCTATGGGCGGCCTGCCGCCGGCCTCCCCGAGGCAGCGCCAGCCCAGCGGCCAGGTCGTCGGTTTCCCGAGGTGGTCCCCGATCACCAGATCGCCGAACCTGCCGATGCCGATCCCGAGCGCCAGACCGGGTGCGACCACGTCCATTGCGCCCCAAAAAGGGATCCCGTGGCGGCGCATGTAGGGAATCGAAGCCAGCACTGCGCCGGTGATCCCGCCCAACAACGAGATACCCCCCTCCCAAACCTTGAAGACGCCGAGCGGATCGCTTCCGCCGTCGGTGACGCCCGACACGTGGCCGAGCACGTAGCCGATGCGCGCTCCTGCAATGGCGCCGAGCATGGCCCAGAACAGCCCGTTCCAAATGTCGGCCTCCTCGGGCCCCCCATACCTGTTCGCTACGTAGACCCCGAGGCGCGCTCCCGCCAGGACGCCCAGCGCGATTCCGATTCCGTGCGGAGACACAGCCAGGGGGCCGATCTCGATGCGGGGGAGGACGACCCAGGCCAGAGGGTCAACGCCGAGCCTTATCGGCGCGCCGAGCATCACGGTGGCGTCCGCCCGGAGTCGACGAAGCAGCGATGGGTGACGGGCATCCTCTGCGCGAAGAAGGTCTCGACGGCCTCTGCGTAAGCTCGAATCTCGTACTGGGCCGCAGCCGCGTTACGCAGCGAGAGGAAGTTCATCAGGGAGCGGGCGTTCACCGTCCAGTAGAACTGAGTGAAGACGCCGAACGGAAGCAGGGCGCGAGCCAGCTCCTTAGCCACCCCCTTGTCCATCAGCGCCTGATACTCCGCGTAGAGCTCTGTGTAGACGCGCTCGAAAGTTGCGATCGTGTCGTCGGCGAGAGCGGGGTCGACGGGCTCGTACGAATACGAGCCGGGCTTTCCGACCTGTGAGCGGACCGCCTCACGTTCCGGTATGTAGAAGTCGCCCTCGAGTTGGTGGTATCTGCCGGATTCCTCGTTGAAGGAAGAGAAGCGATGCCTGAACCATTCGCGCGCCACGAAAATCGGCGCCCGGATGTGGAAGCGAAACGAGTTGTGCTCGAAAGGGCTGCCGTGACGTTCGCGCATCAGAAAGCGGATGAGCCCGGCGTCCTTGTCGCCCATAGCCTCTTTGCGCACCGCAAAGCTCACGCGCGCCGAGTTCACCACCGAGAGGTCGGTCGCCATGGCGTCGTCCAGCCGCACAAAGCCGTGTCCGAAGAGCTCGATCTGGTGGGGCTCGGAAGCCTCGAATTCGGTCATGTTTGGATCCTCCCATGCAGGCTGTGACATCTCCGCCTCTAGCGGCGCAGGATACGGTCCTCGGCTCCGGGCGCCACGTAGGCCAGCCGGCCCCCACAGACAACGGCCACTACCGGCGGTATGTCCGGCCCTTCGAGGTCCGGCGCGCCCAACACCACTGCGTCGGCGCGGCCGGCCAACTCCAGCCGCCCTACGCGTCCATCGAGGCCCAAGGCGCAAGCGGCATTGACGGTCGCCGCCGCAAGGGTCTCCACCGGGGTCAGCCCGAGGGTCCCGCAGGCAAGCTCCATTACATGCGACATGCCGGGGGCGCCCACCGCAGGCCCCGCGTCGCTGCCCAGGGCCACCACCCCGCCCGCTTCGATCAATGCACGGGCCGAGGGCTGCCTCCTCTGTCCGATGGCCAGCGTGGAGGCAGGCAGGAGGACGGCCACCGTGTCGCTTGATGCAAGATCATCGATCGCATCGAGCGATGTGTGATTGAGATGGTCTGCCGTTGCAAAGCCCCAGCGGCTGGCGAAGGCGGCCGTCTGATTGTCGGCGAACCGGTCGGCGTGGACGCGCATCCGCAGACCCAGCGCGTCTGATGCAACGGCCAGGCGCGCCGCGTGCTCGAGAGCAAACGAAAAGAGCTCGATGTGGATGTCGCAGGCAGAGGCAAGGCCGGCCTGCGCCACCTGGGGGAGGAGAGCGGTGGCCGCCTCCCCCACCCACTCGCCCTGGGACCTTCCCGGTGGGACGGCGTGGGCGGCCAGACAGGTGACGGTGACGCATTGGGGCACGCGCGACGCAAGAGCTTGTGCCAGCCGCAGGTGCCGGAGCTCCCCGTCGACCGAGAGGCCGAGGCCAGATTTCGCCTCGAAGCAGGTTGTCCCCCCGGCAAGCATCCCGGCGGCAAGGCGTTCGGAGTATGCGACCACAGCGTCGTCATCTGAGACCGCAAGCGCTGAGGCGCACGGTAGGGCCCAGTCGGCCTTTCGTTCCAGCCCGGGCACCGGGGCCAGATAGGGCAGGTGTGTGTGAGCATCCACGAAACCCGGGACCACGGTGCATCCCCGGGCATCGACCTCGACCTCTGCGCTCCGGGGCGCGCCCAGAGTTGCGATCCGTCCGTGACTGATAAAAAGCGAACCGGACACGCCCGGCTGTTGGGCGTCCATCGCTGGGCCCCGGAGCGGCCCCCTGCCCGGGAATGGAAGGAGGGTCGCTCCTCCCCTGATCGCCAGGGTTGATATGTGGCCCGACTCCCGGTGAAGACCTGAAGAAAACGAGCCTCTAGCTGGCGATCCTCCGGCGCGTCGCTACTGCTCTGCCCTTTGTCCGTGCGGCCGCCGCCGCGCCCTGCTTCTTGGTGACCTCGGTGGTGGCGCGAGCCGCCTTACGGGACGCGTCCGCCGCCTTGCGGGCCTGCTTACGGGTCTTCTTGAGCTCGCGCGACTTGACGATGCCCGAGACTTCCTTCTGGCCTCTGCCCCAGGCGATGTCGAGCAGGCTGGACGCTGCGGCCGCGGTTGTCGAGGCTGCGGCTGCGGTCGCCTTTGCCGATTTGGATGTCGCCAGTGCCGCCGCCCGCGTGCGCTTGGCCTCGCGCGACCCGGCGAGGTCCTTACGCGTTCTGCGCACAGACTTCATGCTCTTCTTCTGGAGGTCACCGACGTTCTTCATGAGCTTGTTTCTCTGCCTGCGGGCTTTCTTCTGCTTGCGCCGGAGCGACCGGTTGGACATGGGTTCCTCCCTGGGCCTGGTTTGTGTACCAAGAGTAACCGAAACGGCCCACGCCCTGCCTCCGCGCGGCAACGGAGGCGTCAACCTGAATAGCAGAGCTTTCCCCCGGACGCGGCCGAACCAGGGGAGAGGTGAGGTCGTGGTGTTATTGGACGCCGGCGGCGGGCGGGTCCTCGGGCGAGGTCAGCTCGAGCCCCAGGGCGCTGAGCACACCGACGACCTCCGGAGCGCTCCATCCCCGCTCCCTCAGCTCCTGGGCGAGCCGAAGGGCTACATCGCTGAGCTCTTCCTGTTCGAAAGACTCGTACCCATCGAGGAAACCGCGCGCATAGTCCCACGACACATACTGGTCGGGATCGGGGTCGAAGGCGGGCTCGTGCACGGGCGATTCTCCTGCGTCGAGCAGCTCTTTGAGGTTCCCGGCCAAGAGGTCCCAGCTGAGGTAGTGGTCCTCCTCGCAGTCGGGGCAGTAGAACACCGCACCTTTGATGCCCTTTGGACGGAGCACCTCCTTGAGGACCTCGACGTCGATCAGGTCCTGCTGCAGGGCGACACGCTCATCTTCGTCCAGGGGCGCCTCGTCCTCGAAGGGACGGTCATCTTCCATCGCACCATGGTAAGGCCCTTGGCAACGAGCACTGCGAAATGCCCGGCGGTGAGGGAGGAAGGCGCGCAGAAACCGCGCCGGCAAAGAATCACCCCGCTCCCAGTCCCAGGTAGAGGTCGATCACCTGCTCCCCTATCAGAACCGACGCCACGGCGCCGAGCGACAGGAAGGGGCCAAATGAGATGGCGGACTTGCGACTCCCCCCGGAGAGGAGGACCACGACGCTCACCAGGGATCCGAGCAGGAACGCCATGAACATCGCGACCAGCACGAGACCCGGCGCGCCGAGGTATCCCAGGAAAGCTCCCAGGAGAAGACCGAGCTTCACGTCGCCACCCCCCATCCCCTGGGGAACCAAGAGCGCCACCGCGAAGAAGAAGCCGCCGAAGACGGCCGCACCCACCAGCGCCCCGGAGACCGACCTCTGGGCACCGCCGGCGATCCCAAACCCCACGAGGCCCATCCATGCCAGGACGAACCCGAGCCCGACCAGCCAAGAGGCATGCCGGTTCTCGGATTCACGAGCCGGACCTCGTCTCGGAAGGAGGACCCACAACAGCGCGCCGACGACCGCTGCAGACGCCGCAACCACTGCCGACATCCGTCCGAAGGCCCCCTCGGTCACGGCGTCGGCGAGGAGAAGCAGTGCCCCGACGGCGAGCGCAGGGAAGACGATCCGATCGGGCAGCAAGTGATGCTCGAGGTCGATGACGCTGAGCATTACCAGGACCCAGAAGAAGGCCGCGTAGACGGCCGCCCTCAGGGTGGGGCCGAATCTCAGCGCGGCGAGCGCGAACAGGGTCGCGGTCAGGATCTCGATCAGGGGATAGCGCACCGAGATCCCGTCGCCGCAGTGCCTGCAGCGCCCCCGCTGTATCAGATAGCTCAGCACAGGGATGTTCTCGACTGCGCTGATCGTGTGTTCGCACGAGGGGCATTTGCTCCGCCCGTTCAAGCTGGCGCGAAGGGGGATGCGGTGGGCGGCCATCGTCGCGAAGCTGCCGAGGATGAGGCCCAGGGGGGCCGCAAGTGCTGCAAAGAGCGTGCTCACGTCCCCACCGGGGCCCCGGCCGAGCGTTGGGAACGGGCGACCGCGTAGATACCGGCGAGGATCGCCAGGCCACCCGGAAGGACGAGGGGGGAGGGCACCTCGCCCAGGAAGAAGAAGGCCAGAACGATGGTCACCACGGGCTCCAGCATCACGGTCACGGTCACTGTCGTTGCATCGAACGCTTTGAGCACGAAGTTGATCATCGTGTGGCCCAGGAGCTGTGGCCCCGCCGCCATCAGGGCCACCACCAGCCATGTCCGCCCGGACCAGCCCCACAGAGGGACACCGGCGAACCCGCAGGCAACCAACAGCAGCGCCGCAGCACAGCCGTAGGCGAGCGCAGCGTACTCCAGGGTCCCGAGGTCTCGGCGCGCCCGCTGGCCGGCCATGAGGTAGCCCGCAGCGGCAACGGCGCCCGCCAGCGCGAGCCCATCGCCCGCTATGGATCCGCCGGCGAAGTCTCCGCCGCCGATAGTCCCCACCCCGGCAATTGCAAGGACGATTCCCGCCCAGCCGCGCTGGGTCAACCGGATCCCGAACAGCACACGGTCGGCGGCCGCAACGAAAATCGGCGTCGTGGAGACCAGAAGAATCGCCGAGGCAACCGTCGTGAGGCCCACGGAGCTGATCCAGGTGGCGAAGTGAACCGCCAGGAAAGCTCCGGCCAGGATGGGGAGCAGGTACTGCCTGAGGGTCATGCGCGGGAGCCGGACCCGCGCCCACGGGGCCAGGC
>JACDDL010000044.1 GCA_013817045.1 Actinomycetota bacterium
ACGTCGTCCTCGTTCTCGATCCTGCGCGCCGCGTAGCCCGGCTTGCCGGGGAAGACGGGGTGGTAGTCGATCCGGCCCTGCTCGTGCAAGTCGGTCCAGACGGCCTTGGGAAACCCCGTGTGGAAGGCCTCGTCGCCGTGCAGGTGGCCGATTTCCCGACGGCCGAACTTGAAAGCGAACTCCCCGCGGTCGCCGGGGCCTGTTTCGACGCCCGGCCATGACGTGACCTCCTCGATGATCCGCTCGCTTGCCGTTACTTGTTTGGTCATGAGTGCCTCCTGCAAGGTGGGTGTCCGGTGTCGAGAGCAGCCTACAAGTTCAAGTGAACTTGAAGTCAAGCGCCAGATGTGGTTTCCTTGTCGCTGTGCTCACCCTGCTGACGATCGGCGAGGTTTCGCGGCGAAGCGGCGTCGCCTCGTCGGCGCTGCGCTTCTACGAGGAGCGAGGCCTGATCAGCTCTCACCGGGCAGGCTCGGGCCAACGCCGCTTCCCGCGATCGGTACTCCGCCGCATCGCCTTCATCGTCTTCGCCCAGCGTGTCGGGCTGACGCTGGCGGAGATCGGCGCGGAGCTTGCCAAACTTCCTCCTGACCGCGCGCCGACCCGCCGCGACTGGTCGCGTCTCTCGAGCAGGTGGACCTCGCGAATCGACGAGCGGATCGCGGAACTCGAACGTCTCAAAACCGGGCTGACGGAATGTATTGGTTGCGGCTGCCTCTCACTCGACCGCTGCAAGCTCTCGAATCCAGATGACCGTGCGGCCCGCCTCGGCCCGGGCCCGCGCTACTGGATCGGCGACCGCCCACACGTCGGCTGACCGAAGGCGCACGCTCGGAGGCGAAAGTGGGCGCCAGGGTCGCGTGAGGGCATCGAGTGCTTTGTTCACTCAGGTGGGGCGCCCCACTCGCCTTCGGGCAGACTTCGCTCCCAGTCGAGCAGCTCAGGGAGGAAGCCGCGAAGTCTCTGGACCGCTTTGGGAATCTGAGAGATCTCACGCGGATTCGTGAGCAGGTTTTGATGCAGGACACGCACGGCCTCGTGGCGGTAAGCGTGCTCGGCAACGGGCAATGCGTAATTGCCTGGGTCCAGAGCGTCCCAGTATTGTTCACTCAGGTGATGCCGTTTCTTGGTTTGTGGGCGGTAAAGCGATGACATGTTGAGGGGACGGTAGGGCGCGCCGAACTCGAAGCCCATTTCATCTGACATCGCCTTCCGAAAGGCCCGACAGGAAAGGCCCTGCCACTCTTCTTCGACGTAGCGGAAGACGTAGCCGTAGAGGTTGCGCCGCGTCACTTGACGGTCTCGCCTCATCGGCTTGATACCTGGTATTCGCCCCAGGGTCGAGTCGAGGACTGCAGCGTTTTGTTCCTTCGTTTTCATTTGTTCTTCGAAGCGCTCCAACTGTGCCAGCAGGATGGCAGATTGCCACTCCGTCATCCGGTAGTTGCCGCTTTGTACATCATGGGTGGCCGGAGTGATAGCTCCCTTTCTCCGACGACCGCAGTTGCGGAGACTGTAGAGACGATCAAAGAGCACTTCGTCATTCGTCGTGACGAAACCCCCCTCACCCGCAGTGAGTGTCTTGCTCGATTGGAAGCTAAAGGTGCCTATGTCACCTACAGACCCCACTCCCCGGCCGTTCCATTGCGACCCGTGGGAGTGGGCACAATCCTCGACGACATGTAGGTGGTGCCGGGCGGCGATCTCGAGTATGCGATCCATGTCGCTGAGACTGTCGTAGAGATGGACGACGATGATTGCTTTCGTCCTGGGCGTTATGGCGCCCTCGATGCCACCCGGGTCCGGACAATAGGTTTCGGGATCTGCGTCGACCAGTACCGGCATTGCATTGACGTCCACAACCGTGGCGGCCGTTGCCTGCCAAGTGAATCCCGGGACAATCACCTCATCTCCGACGCCGATGTCGAGCGCCTCCAATGCCAGCTGCAATGCGACGGTGCCATTGGCGACGCAAAGCCCGTGACGGGCGGTCTGGAGCTCGGCGAACCGCTGCTCGAACTCAGCCTCAGCCGGGCCCTCAAACGCCCACCAGCCGCTTTCCAGCACTCGTGCAAGTGCGTCGCGCTCGGGTTGATCCCATATCGGCCAGTCGGGAGAATCGATGCTGCTCTCCACCTGACCTCCAAGAACAACGGGTGTTGGGGTCGTCTGCTCATCCCTGCTAAGCACCGGCTTCCTCCTCTGTCTCGGTAGAGCTGATTCTGGATGTTCGACGGGCGCAGCCCGGAGACTTTGGGTCTAGTCGATGGAGCCCGCCAGGAGTCCGCTTGCAAACGAGCGCTGGAAAGCAAAGAACACCACGAGTGGAAGGGCAAGGGATAGAAAAGACGCGGGTGCTATAAGCTCGATGTTCGACCCGTACTGGCGGAGCTGAGAGAAGATCGCGACGGTTACTACCTGTGTGTCTCGTCCGAAGGTAAGCGCGATGAGGAAATCGTTCCAGTTCCACAAGAACTCGAAGATCGCCAGGGACGCGAGCGCCGGCCTGCCAAGGGGAAGAGCGATGCGCCAGAAGAGCTGCAAGGTCGATCCTCCATCGATCCGACCCGCCTCGAAGAGGTCCTTTGGAATACCGAGGAAGAAGTTTCGAAGGAGGAAGATCGAGAAGGGAAGCCCGAAAGCGGTGTGGAAAAGTATGAGTCCGAGGACCGTATCGAACAGACCGACATCGTTGTATAGGGAGAAGAGAGGAATGAGCGTCATCTGCACCGGTACCACCAACAGGGCAACGACACAGAGGAAGAGCCAATCGCGGCCCGGGAACTCGAGCCAGGCAAAGGCGTAAGCCGTAAAGGCGGCGAGGAGAAGAGTCGCTGCAGTGCCGCCGACCGACACCCAGAGGGTAGTGATGAGCGCCGAGGTAATCGCTTCGTTGGCGAGAATGTCCCTGTAGTTCTCAACTGTCAACAGGGCCGGCTGGGATAAGACTCGCCACCATCCTCCTTGGCTGATCTCGACGGGGGACAAAAGGGACGTCAGAAAGAGACCGAGGGTCGGAATCAGCCATAGGAGGGCCACCGTGGCAAGGAGAACGTTTAGCGGAGTTCTGGCGACCGAACGGAGAAGCGCGGCCGCTACCGGCGAACGAGGCAAATTCGGGCGATTGTTGATTGGGATACCCGACGCCGTCATGCTTGGCGCCTGAATCGCCGCATGTTCAAAAAGAGCGAGGGCAGAACGAGCACAAGCAACAAGACGGCAATGGCGGAAGCAAGCCCGAAGTCGTTCTTGCCGCCAAAAGCGGTTCGCCACATTGCCAGGGCTATGACGTTTGCGTCGTCTTGAACCGAGCCAGGGGCGATGGCGAGGACCACATCGAACACCTTGAGAACGTTTATGAGCATTGTGACAAACACCGCCGTTAGAACGGGGGCGAGGAGCGGCACGGTGATGTGACGGAGGACCTGGCTCTCACTGGCTCCATCGAGTCGCGCTGCCTCCAGGAGCTCACGTGGCAGCACGGCCAGACCGGCGGCAATCACGACCAGCGCAAATCCCGTCCATACCCAGGTGTAGGCGATCATGATCGCGGGTGTGATGAGGCTTGCGCCAAGCCACGCGATGCCCTCGAAGGGCCGCTCAAAGTTCTGTGCCGCAATGGAGACTACGTAGCTCCCCCTCGGCACCTGCTCGAAAGCAAATGTGCCGTCGATCTCGGTCGTCGTCTCGGAAATCATTTGGCCGCGCTCGTCTCTAAGCTCAACAGCGACGGTCCCCAACCCAAGCTCGCCGCGCTCGACTCTTCCAGGTGCTCCTCCGCCCGGGCGAAAGTCGCGCCAGACCACGCCTGTAACCCCAGAGGAGAGGGAGCTCGGCCGGACTGCGTCCACACCCCCCTTGGGAACTTCGCTTGTCGGGATTTGGGTCAAGCCGAGCAATGCCACATCACCCGGCGAAAGGCTCTTGGCGAGCGCAAGACCTCCAGCCGGTTGTTCTCGAACGGCACTCGTCGAGGGAACGGCCTCCGCGAGCTTCCCGGCCGGGCGAAGGGTCTCCTGACCGGCGGCGATGACTGCATTTAGAGCCCCCCTGTCGGGCTCCTTTTCGTAGACCAGGCGCCAGATGACGCCGGCGGTAAAGAGTGAGATGGCCATCGGCATGAAGACAACGAGCCTGAAAGCCGTCCCCCAGCTGATCCGCTCGGTGAGGACTGCGAGAATGAGACCGAAGGCAGTAACCACCGCAGGCACGACGGCGACCCATAGTGCATTGTTCTTGATCGCGGTGACAAGGAAATCGCTGGTGAACAGCTCGACGTAGTTGCCCACCCCGATCCAGTGCTCCCCTGACCGATCGAAGAAGCTTCGCACGACTGTGTAGAGCACGGGATATATGAGCCATATGCCGAGTAGGAGGGCAGCAGGTGCCACAAAACACAGCGGCACAACATGTGCGCGCCAGCTCCTTCGGCTTCGATCTCCTTTCGCGCCGGTTCGGACATTGCCTGCGGCCGCCGAGAGCACTCGCAAGCGGCTCTCTTTACTCAAACGCCTCGGCGGCCGCCTTTTCCATCTTGGCAGCGGTGCCATCTATGTCGTTCGGGTCGAGCAGGAAGTCCTGGAAGAACTTCCACAGCCCCTGACCCACGGTTGCCCCGAATTCGGGGGGCTGAAGGTCGGCGAGATAGAAGCGGAAGGTCTCGGCCTCGAGGAGTCCGGCCCCGGTTCCGCGACGGATTGGATCCGGGTAGACGCTCGGGTCGAGCCCGGTGTGCAACGACGACCAGGGACCTTCTGTGACGATGGTTTGTGCCGCCTCTACCGTCGTCAAGTACTCCACCAGGGCGCGCGCCGCCTCGCTGTCGGTGAACATGACCACACTGTCGCCGCCGCCGACGACTGCGGGCTCGGAGCCCTCGATCGAGGGGAAATCGAAGACATTGAAGTCCGAGACCGGTTTCGCGCTGGTCGAATCGGTAATCACCCCGTAGGCAAAGTCGGCAATGATCGTCAATGCCGCTTCGGGAGGCTCCGAGAACACCTGCGTTACGGATGTCGGAAAGTCAGTCTCGAGCGCGCCCTGGGGGCCTCCGGCGATGTTGTCCGGGTCCTCGAAGAGTTGGGCCATGTACTGGAGCGCTTCCTTAACCGAAGGATGTGTCCACGGGATCTCATGCTTAGCCAACTGGTCATACTTCTCGGGACCCGCCGTGCGCAGGTAGATATTCTCGAAGATGGCCGACAGCGTCCAGCCGTCCGCGCCGCCAAACGAATAGGTGGAAACGCCCGACGCCTTCAGGGTCTCGGCCGTCTCGAGAAGCTCCTCCCAGGTCGCGGGTGGATTCACGCCCGCCTGCTCGAACAGATCGACGTTGTACCAAATAGGGGAGCCGTTGTTGGTCAAGACGAGGAAGCCGTAGAAGTCTCCGTCGACCGTCCCAAGCTGAACCGCATACTCACCGAGGTTGTCCGCGACGGCCTCGCGAGCAAAGTCAAGCGGCTGAAGCTCGCCTCTGCCGGCGAAGTCGGCCACAACACCCGGCTGCGGGAGCATGGCCAGGTCCGGCGGATTGCCGCCCCTGACGGCGGTCTCGAGCACCGTCGGCAGCTCGTCACCCGCCGACCTGTACTTGACCTCGATACCCGGGTTGGTTTTCATGAAGTCATCCAGGACTGCCTCGAAGGCCTTCTGCTCGGATCCGGTATAGACGGCGGTAATGGAGATCTCTTCTCTAGGAGCGTCGGAGGCGGCGTCGCCCGAACCTTCTCCCCCCTGCTGGCAGGCGGCGAAGACCGCCAGAAGCGGCAGGAGCATTGCCCCGATGCTCAGGGGGCCGTGACGAAACCTCATGTGAAACTCCCCTCCCAAAAGCTCGTTTGACGCCTTCCCGGAACGGGCGGCACAGTGTAGATTATAGATAATCTCCAAAAGGGTCAAACCAATGCTTATCACAGAGGTACGAGCGACGGGGCTGTCGGGTGCCACGCCGAAGGGCGGGTGGAGCCATGAGCTGCGTCCCTCGGATGTAGCCCACACCCTCATCGAGGTCGACACGGACGAGGGGCTCGTGGGACTCGGGAGCGTCTTCACGACCGACGCCCTCGTCCGGGGGGCCCTGAGGGTCCTCCAACCGCTATACGAGGGAGAGAACGCACTCGAACCTCAGAGGGTCACCGAGAAACTTCACCAGAACAGCTTTTGGCTCGGCCGTGGCGGAGCGATCACCCACACCATCAGTGGCATCGACATCGCCCTTTGGGATCTCCTGGGTCAGGCGACGGCACAGCCCGTGGGGCGCCTTCTGGGAGGACGCTACCGCGAGCGAGTCCGCCCCTACGCCTCGGTCTTGGCCCAGGATGCCGAACCCCTCGTCGAGCACCTCCTCGAACTGAAGAAGGCGGGGTTCCGCGCGTTCAAGGTCGGCTGGGGGCCGTTCGGGCGTCACGGCGAGAGCATTGATGAAACCATCGTTGCTGCGGCGCGCGACGCGATCGGCCCGGACGCGGCCCTGATGGTAGACGCCGGAGCCAGTGACGCCTTCTGGGGGCACGGCTACAAGTGGGCCTTGCGAACGGCTCGGATGCTCGACGACTACGCGGTCAAGTGGTTCGAGGAGCCGCTGCAGCCGGACGCCTTGGACGACTACGTGGCACTGCGGCGCACGGCACCCATTCACATCGCTGGGGGCGAGGTGTTTACGCGGCGCCAACCCTTCGAGCAATGGCTGGCCGCCGGAGCGTTCGACATCGTTCAGCCTGACGTGACCAAGGCGGGTGGGATAAGCGAGGTCCTACGCATAAGCTGGGCCGCACAACGGTCGGGTGTTCGCATGATTCCGCATGGTTGGAACACTGCGATTGGCCTTGCCGTCGATTTGCAATTGTCGTCGGCGTTCCCGGACACCGACATGGTGGAGTACATGACGGGGTCCGCATACATCGACGACATTGTCGTCGATGCGTGGCAGTTGGACGAGGAAGGATACCTACCCATACCGTCGTCCCCCGGGCTTGGGGTGCGACTCGATCCCGACGCTGTCAAGAGCCACAGCACCCAGAGATCCGACCGCCTATCCTAGGGACAATGGCAAAACTTCCTTCAGCCGATCACCTTGTCGAGAGGCCGACGCGGTCGGTACGCCAGCAAGTCGCCGATGCTCTTCGTGAGGCCATCGTATCGGGGGCGTTGCCTCCTGGGGAGAGGCTGCGGCAGGAGCGGCTATGCACGCTGTTTGGAGTGAGTCCGGGACCACTTCGCGAGGCTTTTCGCCAGCTTGAAAGCGAAGGTCTCATCGAGCACTTCTCGAACCGAGGTTCGTTCGTGCTCGATATCTCGGAAGAGGAACTGAACCAAGTCCTCATTCCCGTGCGTCTTGTACTGGAGAGAGAGGCTTTTAAGCGGACGGCACAACACCTTTCCAAGGAAGACGATTCCCGGCTCGAGCGGTACATCGCCGACATGGAGACCGGGGCCGCCACGGGGAACATAGGGCTCATCAACGAGGCCGACCATCGATTCCATGAACATGTGGTGGCTTTATCGGGTCTCCGCCACACCCTCCAGCTATGGCGCAGTGTCTCGCCTCGGCTGCGCGTGCAGTTCGCACGCCTCGCCCCTCGACATGAAAGCTTGAGCGATATTGTCGACGAGCACCGTGCTGTGCTGGAAGCTTTGCGATCGGGAGTGCCCGATGCGATCGACAGAGCGCTCGAGGAACATATCTCCCAGTCTGCGAAGGACCTGCTCAACCGGCAGTCGAAGCCCGGCATCGATGGCACCAATGGAGCGGGATGACTTCGGTCACCAACGGTTCAGAGGGCGTTACGGCCGCCGCAGGGCAGCCATGACTCGCGAAGTTACCGCCTCGCATGATCGCGATCTCGAGGCGAACGGCTCAGAGGCTGCGATTGACGTCGTCCCAGGTACCATTGTCGTGTTCGCCGACATCGGTTGTCCCTGGGCACACCTCGCGATCTTCCGCCTTCACACGTGGCGCGACCGTCTCGGTCTGAAACCTGCTGAAGCGCGCTGCATCATGAGGTGGGTCGGGATCTTGTCGCCCGGTTGAAGCTCCGTTCCGCTCTGGAACCCGGTTTCCGGGCTCGCCGGTGCAACGAAGACCGGCACCGGGGGTAGCGGGTCGCATAATCAGTGCCGGCCGATACTAGGGTCCAACGAAGAGTCGTCGGAGTGAATAGGCAGCCTATGACGAGAGAGACTCAGACCACCGCTGATGCGGGTGGCTCCGAGCCATGTCCCGGATGTGGACTGGTTCTGCCGATAAGCGACGGACCGACGCACGCATACTTCGGCTCGTCTGCCTCCTGCTGGGCGCTCTTCGGCGAGCTCCTGGCGCGCGAGTTCAACAACCCCGAGTACTTCGCGGCTCACCAACTGACCGTGGACACCTATGCGGTGCAACATCCGGGCGTGCCGGAGCGGCGAACGACCCAGTCGGTGGGCCTGCACCTGATGACTTTGTGTCTCGTTTTCGAACAGGGAGCCGACCCCGGCGATGGACCCAGGTTGCACAAGCGGATGGTGAATCGTCCGAATTTTCACTGGCTTGAGCCGCCCCGGCTGTCCGGGCGCATGACGGTTGCGGATGTGCTCCCAGCGGGCGACGCGCAGGAGCATTCGGCGCTGGTGCGGGTATGGGCGCGGGATGTGTGGGATGCGTGGGGCGTCCATCACCAGGTTGTTCGGGGTTGGATAGACAAGAGCCTCGTGTGATTACCCAAGCACTCGGTGACCGGGGAAGCGATTGTCAGCGTCGATTGGAACCAGGTCGATGGCACTCCGAGTCACCGAGAACCGCCGCCGCAAACGCCCTGCAGAAGTCGATGTCGAAACCCTCGATCTCTCCCGTGTCCGGGTCGAAGCCGAAGCCCGGTGTTGTTGACTCCGCATCAAAGCGTTCGGATCATTACGCCGGCCACGGCAGTAGCCAGGCAGCAATAGCAACAGTCATTCCAGGCCGCGGTCAGCTGGTCCTTAGGGACAGGACTCCGTCGGGGGATTGTGGTGCGGGAGCTTCCTAGTATGGGTCACGGTTTCAGCCGCGCTCCAGTTGTTCCAGATCACGATGGCTTGGGTCCTGCCCGCAGTTGTGGCACCTGCCACGCCGGCGCAACCAGTAGGCGTAGGTCGCCGCTGCCAGGGCAGCTCCCCAGAGGGGCCAGAACATCTCCGGCAACCACGCCGCGACGTCGCGGTTCTCTCCGGGGAAGTTGGCCCCGAACTGCCCTGTTAGTCCGAAGCGCACGAACATGAGCCCGGCCGAGGCGACGCTAACCGAGATGACTCCGGCGGGGACCACCGCCAGCGCGACCGGCACGCGCCGCCCGCGCAGCCCGACCAGCCATCGCGGGAACACCTCGCCCCACCGCTGGACGAGGCCGAGCGTGAGGATGGCGCCCCCCATTGCGAGGGTCGCGAGCCCGGCGCCCGCGTAGACGGCGTTCCCGAGGTCGTCGAGCAGCTGCTGGCTGACGCCGAGCGGGATGCCGAGAGCCCAGGCGTAGCGGGTGGCCGCGTAGCCGAGCGGCACCACCACGGCGACCCCGGTCGCCCAGCGTCCCCAGCGAGCGGCGGCCTGCGGCGTTGTCCAGGTCGCGGACCGGCGTACGCCTCCGCACGTCAGGCAGCCACCGGTGTGGCGACGGTGATCTATGAGCGCCGTCGCGATCCAGGCGAGACCGGCAAGGGTGAGTACCGCCATGTTGACCACCGGCCACGTCCACACGCTCGCTCCTTCGGGCGCCGCATCGAACAGCTTGAGGACCAGAAGGATCGGGGTGTAGGCGATCGCGGCGAGCAGCCGGTAGTCCGGCAGGACAACCGCCAGGGTTAGACCCAACCCGACGGCCAGCATCGTCGTCAGATGATGCGGCAAGCGGGGCGGCGGCTGGGCGGAGCGGAGGGCAGTCATCGCGCCGGCAAGCGCGACACCGAGCCCGGCGAGCGCGGTGATGATGGCGGCGCCGGTTCGAGGACCCCACACCCCGAGGAGGGACAGTCCGACAACGTCGTCCACGGCCGGATCGGCGGGGTTGCCCCCAGCCCCAGCCAGCCACGCGATGCCCAGCCCCAGGTAGGCAACGGACCAGACGGCGGCGACGGGCGGCGCCAGCGACGCCAATGGCGAGCCGGGCGCCTTGGGTCTGATCCTCCGGCCCGTCCTGTCGTCGAGCGTGGCGGTCATGGTGCTCTCCCTCCGCCGGCCGCCCGGCAGCGCGCCGTCCCCGAGCGCATTACGAGAACTCCTCGCGGTCCCGTCGGGAGACTACCGGCAGAAGACGTGCGTCAGACACCGGCTTCTCACGTGCCCGGCCGACTCCGGAAGCATGAACCACCGTGAGGCAGCCGGCATCTTGTTGCGCGCACTTGAGGTCCCGTCGGGCTTCTGATCAAAGGTGCTCTCGGCGACGGCATACGCCGGGTGGCAGCGGGGGAGCGATCTTGGACCCAGATCTTGTGGCCGCGCACTTAGACGGAGGTCTCGCGCGCCCCGGGCGGCGAGAGCCGGCATGGTGCTCACTTGTCCACGCCGACTGTGGCTACGAGGACTCGAAGGAAAAGAAGGACGCTCGCTCCGAGCCCGAGATATCCGAGACCCTCGAGCGGGTCCAGCGCGGCCGTCCCAGGGCCCTGGAGGAGCTGAACGGAAATGAGGCCAAGGGAAGCGGCGATGAAGGCAACAAGCCCCCGGTTGACGAGGCGACTGACGACTTTCACGTCGCGCTCGTCGGCGAAAAGACGAACGCCGATCGTAAAAGCTCCCTTCTCGGCGGCGCTGGCAATGCGATCGATGCGACGGGGCAAGCGGCGCAAGACCGGAAAAAGAGAAATTGCCTGGTCGGCGAGCGCTTCGCGTAGCGTCTCGGGAACGACCGCGTTACCGATCCATTCTCCGGCGACGCCCGTCGACTCGTCGATGATGTTGAACCCGGGATCGAGTTGGGTCAGCGTTCCGTCCAAGGTAACGAGCGCCCGGAACACACCACCCACCATGGGCGGGAACGTGAGGCCGAAATCGAGCATCAGCGCCATGAGATCGGCGAAGAGCTTGGTGTCGGGAGTCATGCCCTCTCCGAGCCGGTGCACGAGGAACTGGCCGAGGGCTCGCTCGAGCTGGTCCTCGTCGGCTCCGCTTCGGGCCTGCGCGACGTCGAGCAAAGCGTCTCGCATCTGACGGGGGTCCCTCCGGCTCATGGCGACCACGATGCGCAGCAGCGCGGATTGCTGGAGGGTGTCGAGCCGGCCGACCGACCCCAGGTCGATGAGCGCCAGCGTTCCGTCGGCACGGACGAAGACGTTGCCGGGATGGGGGTCGGCATGAAATACGCCCTGGGCCACGATCTGATGCAGGATGGCCCGCAGCAGTCCCCTCGCGAGCTCGGTGCGATCGAGACCATGACGGGCGACGAGCGGGCCAGCGTCCCGTAGGGGGACGCCCTCCATCCACTCGAGGACGAGAACGCGGCTGGTCGACAGCGATTCGTGGACCGCGGGGATGCGAACTATCGAGCCGTCCTGGAGTGCGCTCCTGCAGGTCGTGGTGTTGCGCGCCTCGACCGTGAAATCGAGCTCCTCGAGCAATGCCTCCGCGAACCCGTCGGCGAGATCGACGACACCGATGTCGCCGCCCCACTCAGTGCGAGCCTCAATCGCGACGGCGAGGCGACGTGCAATGTCGAGGTCCCGTTCGACGATGGGGCGCACGCCCGGTCTCTGTACCTTGACCGCAACCGGCTCACCGGACGCGAGCCGAGCCTTGTGGACCTGTGCGATCGAAGCCGCGGCGATCGGGTTCGGATCGAACTCGGCGAATACCTGCTCCGGGGCCGAGCCAAGCTCCTCGGCAAGAAGGGCGTCAACGTCCCGGCGCGGTTCGGAGGCGACGTCGTCCTGGAGCCGGGAGAGCTCGATTGTGACCTCGGTCGGAAGCAGGTCCGGGCGGGTCGACAAAATCTGACCGAGCTTCACGAACGCCCCTCCAGCCTCTTCGAGCGACGCTTTCAAGGGACGGCCCAGGCGCCGGCCGCGAGGTCGATCCGTGTCTGCTGTCGGCTGGAGGGCGTTCCCCGACCCGGCCGCTCCCGAACGGTCGATAAGGCCGTGACGAGCCGCGATCGCCACCACCTGAGCGTAGCGACGACCGCGCCCCGCCCCTCGGCGAGCGTTGCGTACCAAGCGAGGGATCCGCAGGATCCCGGTCACGGCGTGGGGCAGGCGGCCGGGCGGGCCCAGCAGTCCGAAAGGATCGGCGGCCACCACCATCGTCGCCAGCAGCGAGGCTCCGAAGACGAGCCATGGGTCGATGTCTTGGATTTTCCTGTCCGCAAACTCGAATGCGATCGTGCCCCCGGCGGTGACCCCCACAACCAGCGAGACCAGCCAGCGACCCCACGACAGCCGGATGCCGAGAATCCGACCCACGGCGAAGCCGCCCAGAACCAGAACGGCCAGCTGAACCAATAAGGACGTGATCCACTCCATCACCCATTTCCTCCTCATCACCTAAGGGCCTTGGCCAAGGAGCGACGGCCTCGGCGCTGGTTCGGACTTCCTTGAGCTCAGCGTTACCGGTGAGGTGC
Organism: Actinomycetota bacterium; assembly: GCA_013817045.1. Taxonomy (GTDB): domain Bacteria; phylum Actinomycetota; class CADDZG01; order CADDZG01; family WHSQ01; genus JACDDL01. The sequence continues at coordinate 12,561 of JACDDL010000044.1, forward strand.
ATGGGAAGCAAGCGACACCCCTCCGAGCCAGGCACTGCCGCAGTGAGCCAGCCCGGCTGTGTCCCCCAAAAGGGATCTTCCCAGGGCAAATGATGCCATCACCCTCTACATCGAAGCGATTGCGGAGCTGGGCAGGGATACGAATTTGACGGGTTTGGGCCAATCACGTGAGTTGGATTTTCGCCGTGGATCGCCGCGTAGAAACGTGTTCCCGTCGACCGCACCGCGTTTCGTGCATCGCGAGGAGCTCTTCCTGCTCAAGCATGGGGTTGTGGTCGAGTCCGACGCGTCGAACAACTTGTGCAGCAGATTGATCATGTTCCAACCGTTTGTGGTGAACGAGTCCAGCAGAGAAAGGGTAAGGGAGCCGTGACTTTCATCAATCTAAGCCTGGGTACGCCGGTGGTACGGTCGAGAGACACCTTCACGGGCGATCTTGGGGTGGTCGGTGCTCGATTCATCATGAACGGCAATCCGTCTCAAGGGCGCTTTTCACTCGTTGAGCACCCTATTGTTCCCCGCGGACTCGCCGCTCCCATGCATCTCCACACGCGTGAGGACGAATACTCCTTCGTGCTAGAGGGCAGGTGGGGTTTTCAGCTTGGGAGTGATGTGATCCATGCGGAACCCGGTGACCTCGTGTACAAGCCGCGCAATGTCTGGCATACCCTCTGGAACGCGACCGAAGAGCCGGCCCGGATCCTGGAGATTATTTCGCCGGCCGGCTTCGAGCAGTTCTTCGTCGAGTTGGCCGCTCGGTTGGAGTCGGACCCGGAAAATCTCGAGGCGGTTGCGGAACTCGGCGACTATGGAGTCGACTCGGATCCCAGCAGCGTTGCCAGGCTCGTCGAGGAACACAATCTCGTGCGCCCGGGTTTGACGGCATCGTCGACTTGGGATCGGAGCAGCTACCCCTTCCGCCGGTTCGTCCTGTCGAGGAGGTTTTGAACGATCCCGGCAGCGCTCCGGCGTACTCCGGCGTACACGGCAATACCGATCCGCCTCGTGGAGCGCCGAATGCAAGACGAGCCGTTCGCCGCCAGGGAACGAGCTGACCCCTTGGGCTCAGCTGGGGAAGAGCGAGAGCAACTTCTCGGCCTCTGGAGGAAAGATCATCCCGAGCCTGATCTCGTCGTCGCCCTCGATCAGATTGAACTCGAGAAACGAGCAGCACCGTTGCTCGGGAGCCACAAGAGCCTTGAGGCGCCCGGTCGCCCGCGCTGCCGGACAGAAACAAACGGTGTAACGCGTTGATGCGCTCGAGCACCGTCCCGGCTTGCCTCGGCGATCTCGAGGTTAACGGTCGAGCGGTTGCGGTTCCAGGGTGTCGCCTTCCGAAACGAGCTCGTCACCGGCATGGGGGCAAGCCGATCCTACTCGAGGACTCCGCCGGCAATTTGATCGAGCTCTTCGAGCCGTTCGACCGAGGATGAAGTCAGCTTCTGTCATCGCAACAGCAGACAGATGCACCGGGGGACCAGCCCTGCGCGATGCGAGATGCTTCAGCGTCCCGAAGTTGTAGAAGTCGACCAGCGGGTACTGCCTCTCACTCGACCGCTGCAAGCGGTATGCGTCTAAGATACTGATGTATGAGCGTGCAAAATTTCATCGACGAGCTGTGGGCCTCCATCGAGGACATCTACAAGGAGATCCTGGCCCACCCGTTCGTCGGCGGCCTCACCGACGGCAGCCTCAATCAGCAGGCGTTCCGCTTCTACGTGGTCCAGGACGCGCACTATCTGCGCGAGTACGCGCGGGCTCTCAGCCTGCTGGCGGCCCGTTCTCCCCACGAGGATGACCTTGTGATGTTCTGCAAGCACGCGACCGGAGCGATCGAGGTGGAACGAGCGCTACATGAGAGCTTCTTCTCCGACTTCGGGATGACACAGGCGAACGTTGACGCGACGTCGGTGGCCCCGACGAACCTCGCCTACACCTCGTATCTGCTGCGGACCTGTTACTCGGGATCGTTCGCCGAGGGCCTCGCCGCGGTTCTTCCCTGCTACTGGATCTATTGGGAGGTGGGCAAGGCATTGATCGAGCGCGGCTCTCCCGATCCCCTCTACACGCGCTGGATCGACACCTACGGAGGCGAGGAGTTCCGAGCGATCGTGTTCGATGTGCTCGCCGTCACCGCCCGCATCGCGGATGGCCTCGGACCGGCGGACCGGAGCGCCGCGCTGCACCACTTCGGCGTAACCAGCCGCTATGAGTGGATGTTTTGGGATATGGCCTACCGGCAGGAAGAGTGGCCGGTCCAACCAGCCCGTGCCCCAGTCGCTCCATGACGAAGCGGGACGTGTGGCGCAGGCAGTGGAAGTTAGGGGCGCGAGCCCCCTCGGACTGATCCTCCCTCTCCGGGACTGAAAGACTGGTCGCCACCCGACCATGGTGCCGGACGGCGACGGCCGCTTCTTGTAGATTTGGGGACTACCCTGGGGAGGGCGACCATGAAAGAGCTAGTAGTTGGGGCAGACTTCGGCACCGAAGGCGTGCGCGTGGGGTTGTTCGATCTCTCCGGAGGGCTCAAGGGCTATGCAAGTCAGCCCTATCGGACGGTTCATCCCGGACCCGCCGCAGCCGAGCAAGACCCTCAGGAATGGTGGTCGGCTTTCGTGTCGGCCATGCGCGCTCTCATGTCGGATTCCAATGCGAGTCCAGACCAAGTCGTTGGTCTCGGCTTCGATGCAACCTCGTGCAGTGTCGTTTTTTGCAAGGCAACTGGCGAGCCGCTGCGCCCCGCCATCATCTGGATGGACGTGCGTGCCGCGGCCGAGGCGAGCGAGGTCGGGGGGACCGGCTCACCGGCGCTCCGCTATCAAGCTGGCCCTTCTGCGAGCGCAGAGTGGATGCCCGCTAAGGCGCTGTGGGTAAAACGCCACCAGCCCGAGATCTTCGACGAGGCCGAGGTCGTGTGCGAGTTCGTCGACTGGATCGGCTTTCGCCTCACCGGTCGGTGGACCGCGAGCCTCAACAACACCACCGCGCGCTGGTATTACCAGGGACGCCACGGGGGTTGGCCCACGGATCTCTACGGCGCAATCGGTCTCGATGACGTACTCGAACTGTTCCCTAAAGAGGTTCTGCAGTTGGGCGAGCGCCAGGGGGAACTCATGCCGGAAGTCGCCGATGCGATCGGGCTAAAAGCCGGCACGTCGGTGGCACAGGGCGGGGCCGACGCGTACGTCGCCATGCTCGGGCTTGATGTGGCGGCACCGGGACGTGTGGCGCTGATTACGGGCTCTTCGCACCTTCAGCTAGCACTGTCCGAAGAGGCCATTTATCCCCCTGGGCTGTTCGGTGGCTTTCCCGATGCGGTGGTGCCGGGGTTGGCGATGATCGAGGGAGGACAGGTGTCGACCGGCTCGGTCGCCAATTGGTTTCGGGAGCTACTGCGCTCAGGCGGTGGGGAAATCGACTATAGGCAGTTGGATGAAGCCGCGTCGTCGGTTGACGCGGGCGCCGACGGACTGGTGATGCTCGATTACTGGCAGGGTAACCGCACCCCCTATACAGATCCCAAAGCCAGGGGAGTGCTGTGGGGGATGACGCTCGGGCATGGCCTGGGTCACATATGGCGAGCAATACTTGAAGGGGTTGCCTTCGGGACCGCCCAGATAATCGACCTTATGCGAAAAGCCGGTATTCCAACCGAGGAAATCATTGTTTGTGGCGGTGCTTGTAACAGTCGGTTGTGGCTTCAGATCCATGCGGACGTGACAGGGCTTCCACTCAGGACCACGGAGGTGCCCGAAGCTGCATGCCTTGGCTCTGCGATCTTGGGCGCAGTCGCGGCGGACTCCTTTTCATCTCTGCCCGAAGCGAGTGCAGCGATGGTCTCGGCCGCCGACGTTGTCGAGCCGGATTCGAGCGTTGCCGACGTCTATGACTTCTACATCGAGCGCTACAACGGGACCTATCATGCGCTCAAGGACGAGATGCACGAGGTTGCCCGATGGATGGAATCCAAGCGTGAATAAGACTCAGTGTGGCCTTGTCTCCCGTTCTTGTCTTGACAGAAGGAAAGGCCGTCCCATACACGGAAACACTCAGGAGCCCTGTGAAAACCGAGAATGCGTGAGACCAAGGCACTGCTAGTCCCATCTCTGCTGAGCGCTGACCTAAGGTGCATGGAGCGGTCGATCCAATTGGTCGAAAGATGGGCGGA
>JACDDL010000204.1 GCA_013817045.1 Actinomycetota bacterium
GTCTCCAACGGGGCGCTGATCAACATGATCATGGCCTCGAGGCTGGTGTACGGGATGGCCAACCAGAACATTGTCCCGCCGGTGTTCAGCCGGGTCCTTCCCGGACGGCGCACTCCGTGGGCGGCCATCGCCTTCACGACGGTGCTGTGTGCGATCTTGATCATCACCGGCGACCTGGGGCTTCTGGCGGACACCACGGTCATGCTGCTGCTGGCTGTGTTTGCCGTGGTCAACGTCGCCGTCCTGGTGCTCCGTAAGGACGATGTCGACCACGACCACTATCGAACGATGAGCTTCGCCCCGGTTCTCGGGGCCATAGTCTCGCTGATCCTGATCACCCAGAACGAGGCGGCGATCTTCCTGCGCGCCGGAATCCTGTTGGTCTTGGGGGCGATCCTGTACGGGATCAACCGGGTGCTGTCGGGCCCCCACCAGGAGGTCGAGGCCGAAGGACTGTCCGGCTGACCGGCGGGAACGAAGGTACGCTGCGCCAACATCACATGGACGAGAGGACGGTCCGCGAGCACGCCTTGCTGCACGCCCAAGCGGTGCAACAGGGGGACCTCCGAGCCGCGGCCCGGGATCTAACCGACGACGCCAGGGCCTCTGCACCCACTGTGATGGCTGCCCTGCCGCAGTCCGTGACCGCGGTCGACATACCCAGTCTGCACCCTTCGGACGCCGGCTGGCTGGTCCACATCGCCTACCGCGGCGACGGTGACTCCGTCCTGGTTGAATCCACCTGGGCCGAGGTCGACGGTCGCCCCATGGTGACCGCCCTCCGCGTCCTCTAGCCGTGGAAGCCGACGTCGCTGGTCTCCAGCGGAAGTTGATGAGAGCTTCGGTTCGCCCTCTCAATCCGGTGCACGGAAGCGACGGGATCCCGGTCCACGGCGACAGGACCCTTCCCTTTTCTGTGACCCGGGAGTGGTCTGCGCCGGCCGGTCGTTACCTCGAACGTTGGTTCCTCGTTCACCCGGAGTCCAGCACGGTTGTCTTCGAGGGCCCGATCCGGGAGGAGGTGCTGATCTGGGGACTGCAGGCTCTCAGCAGCCTGACCGACCGCCTGATGAACTCCTTTCCCCTCGAGCCAGGGCCGTACCTCCTGGTGTTCGCCCTGGGTGGGCACAAGGCCGCCGAGATCGAAACCCAAGCCGTCAGGGTGTCCGAGGCGCCGGTCTAACCTCCGGGAGCCGTGCAGGGCTCTTTGTCTGAGACCCTGGCTATGCTGAAGGGCCCCATGAGACCACAAGCTCTATTAGTCGCTGCGCTGATTGCGTTCTCCGTAACTGCCTGCTCGCCCACCGCCTCACCTGAGCCCCGGACGGCAGGCCAGAAGGCCACCCCCGACAATCCCCGGCCGGAGGCCACGGAGGAGATCCTCGAGGCAGGGGCGGCCGGACTGGCTCACACCGGCACACCCGCGCCGCACTCCGAATTGAGCGCTGTGATCGAGCGAACCCTGCCCTCGATCGTCAATGTGCAGACAACCTCTGTCGTCCGGGACATCTTTGGGGATCCCAGTCAGGGCAAGGGCCAGGGCTCGGGCGTTGTCATCGATGAAGGCGGCATCATCCTCACCAACAACCATGTGATTACCGGCGCGGTCTCCGTGAGAGTCGTGTTCAACGGCGGGAGGACCATGGAGGGAAGGGTGATTGCCGCGGTGGCGGAGAAGGACCTTGCAATCGTCAAGGTCGAGGCGACCAACCTCGAGGCCATCGCCATCGGCCGCTCCGATTCCCTGAAGCTGGGCGACGAAGTCGTCGCGCTCGGCTACCCGCTTGGGCTCGGGGGACCAACCGTCACCAGCGGCATCATCTCCGGTGAGAATCGCAACATCCAGCCACAGGGGGGAGTTCGGCTGGAAGGACTGCTTCAGACCGACGCAGCCATCAACCCGGGCAATTCCGGTGGCGCCCTGGTCGATCGGGCGGGACAACTGGTGGGAATCAACACCGCTGCGGGCACGCCCGCTGCGGCGGAAAACCTCGGTTTCGCCATTGCGATCGACGGCGCACTCCCCATCATCCGCGAGATCCTCGAGGACCCACCCGAGCAGCGTGCCTGGCTGGGGGTTTCTCTGACCGACCTCGAGCCGGCGGCGGCGACCCAGCTCGGGGTGGAACCGGACCTCGAAGGAGCCCTGGTAGTCGAGGTCTCTCCGGACAGCCCGGCAGACATGGCGGGCATCGAGCAAGGCGACGTCGTCACCGGGATCGGCGATACCAGGGTGGGCTCGGCCAACGACCTGGTCGAAGCGCTGGGGGAGTGGGACCCGGGCGAACGAGCGGAGCTGAAGGTGATGGGAGCCGCCGGAAGCAGAACCGAGACGGTGGAGTTGGGGCAGCGCCCGGTCACCAAATAGTCTGTCTGTGTGAAGGTAAAGCTTCGTAATCCGGATCGGGTGGTCGAGGTCGACGGGCCCCGCACCGTCTCCGCGCTCCTGAATCGACTCGAAGTGGTCTCGGAAGCGGTGCTCGTCATTCGCGACGCCACCCTCCTGACCCGCGATGAGCCCCTGGGCCCGGACGATGAGCTCGAGGTACGACCCGTGCTCTCCGGCGGCAGCCTCCCTCCGGGTGATGGGCGATGAAATGTAAAGTGTGCCGGGCACATGCCGTGGTCGACATACGTCGGCACAACGCGGCCTTCTGCCAGGACCACTTCGTCGATCACGTCAACTCTCAGGTCGCAAAGGCGATCAAGGAGTTCAAGATGGTGACGGCCGAGGATCGTCTTCTGGTGGCCGTATCGGGGGGCAAGGATTCGCTTGCGGTCTGGGACATCCTCATGAATCTGGGCTACGACACCACCGGCTTCTACCTCGATCTCGGCATCGGCGGATACTCCGGTCGCTCCAAGGAGGCCGCGGTTGCCTTCGCCGACTCCAGAGGTGTCAAGCTCATCGTGCGCTCGCTGCGCGAGGAGCACGGGTTTTCGGTCCCAGAGCTGTCCACGCTCACCGGGCGGGTCCCATGCTCCGGTTGCGGGCTGAACAAACGCTACGAGTTCAACCGCGCCGCCCTCGAAGAAGGCTTCGACGTCCTGGTCACCGGCCACAACCTCGACGACGAGGTGGCGACATTGTTCGGCAACGTCCTGGGGTGGAACACTCAGATGCTCGGTCGCCAGCGACCGGTTCTGGAGGAACGAGTCGTCAGTGCCGGCGCCGCCAGAGCGTTCGTGAGGAAGATCAAGCCGTTGATACGGATCGCAGAACGGGAGACTGCTGCCTACGCGCTGATCCGGGGGATCGACTACATCGTGGAAGAGTGCCCGATGGTCGAAGGCAACACCCAGCACCGGTACAAAGAGGCCCTTACGTTGCTGGAGGAGGCCTCACCCGGGACCAAGCACCGGATGTACTTCGGCTTCCTCAAGAACGTGTCCGATCGCTTCGCGGAAGATCGCGGGGCGACCGAGCTGATCCCCTGCGCGGGTTGCGGCGCTCCCACGGTTGCTTCGGGTGCTCACGCCACCGGGGAGCTCATGTGCTCGTTCTGCAAGACCAAGGCTCTCGCACAGGCGCGCAGAGCCGAGCGTGAGGACGCCACCGGGCGCGGGGTGAAGCGACGCTGACGACGCCCGCTTGCCTGAGGCCGGGCGAACGAGTCCTCTTGATAGACGCCCGCGCTCGCAGGTACCTCGTCACCCTGGCGGAGGGCAAGCAGTTCCATTCGCACCTCGGTGCGGTGGACCACGACGATCTCATCGGAGGACCGGAGGGCGTCACGGTGAAGACGACCGGCGGATCATCGTTGACGGCGTTCCGGCCGACGCTGGCCGATTACGTGTTGAAGATGCAGCGGGGGGCCCAGGTCGTCTACCCGAAGGATGCGGCGCTCATCATCATGTACGCAGACATCTTTCCCGGGGCGACCGTCCTCGAGGCCGGTTCCGGCTCCGGGGCCTTGACCCTCGCCCTTGCGGGCGCAGTGGGGGAGGGGGGGCTCGTGATCTCCTACGAGGTACGGGAGGACCATCTCAGCAGGGCGGCGGCCAACATCCAGGCCTGGCACTCCGGGTCGGATCACAAGCCCGGGAGGGTCGAGCTGCGGAGCGGCGACCTGTTCGACGGCGCCCCAGAGCGCGGCGTCGACCGCATGGTGCTCGATCTGCCCGAGCCGTGGCGCGCCCTGGGCGCCGGCACCGAGTCTCTGGCTCCGGGCGGGATTTTGTGCTGCTACCTGCCGACGGTCCCTCAGGTGTCACAGATCGTCGAAGCGATGCGGCGAGGGGGGTTCGGCCTCGTCTCGACCTTCGAGGCTCTGGTGCGCACCTGGAACGTCGAAGGGCAATCGGTTCGCCCCGACCACCGAATGGTCGCACACACCGGATTCATCGTCACGGGACGGAAACTCGCCGAAAATCGTGCCTAGGCCAACTGCGGGAGTAGGCTTGTGGCTTCGAGGAGGTGGTTGAGGTCACTCCAGACGAGTTCGAACGAAGAATGGTGCAGTACGACCGCGAGGTCCAGGAGCTTCAGGGGCAAGTCAAGCTCCTCGAGGAGGAACTGGGGTTGACGCGCCGCAAGCTCGAGGGGGCGCCCAGGCAGATCCACGCCCTCGAGAAGCGGCTTTCAGAGACCAGCGCCCAGCTGGGCCTCGCCAAGGACAACAACGAGATCCTCGCCAGCACGCTCTCAGAGGCGCGCGACCGGCTCGCAACGCTCAAAGAGGACATCGAAAAGCTGAGTCAGCCCCCCATGAGCTACGGCGTCTTCTTGGAGCCGCAGGAGGACTCCACCGCCGACGTCTTCACCGGCGGGAGAAAGCTGAGGGTAGGGGTGGGGCCCGACGTCGACCTGGGCGCCGCCGAGCGCGGCCGGGAAGTCATGCTCAACGAGGTCATGGTGGTGATCGGGATATGTGACTTCGAGGTCCAGGGCGAAGTGGTCACTCTCAAGGAGATGCTCGACGGCAACGCTCGCGCCTTGGTGACCGGCCGGGCGGACGAGGAACGGGTCGTCGAGATCGCCGAGCCGCTGCGGCGGGAGAAGCTAAGAGCAGGCGACACCTTGCTGCTCGAACCGAAGTCCGGCCACGTGCTCGAGAAGCTCCCCAGGCCCGAGGTCGAAGAGCTCATTCTCGAGGAGGTCCCCGACATCTCCTATGACGACATCGGTGGACTCGACGCGCAGATCGAAGAGATACGCGATGCCGTAGAGCTTCCGTTCCTTCATGGCGAGTTGTTCAAGGAGCATCAGCTCGAGCCCCCAAAGGGCATCCTCCTCTACGGGCCGCCGGGATGCGGCAAGACCCTCGTTGCCAAAGCGGTCGCCAACTCGCTCGCCAAGCAGTTGGCGGCGAAGTTGGGCCACGAGAACCAACGTTCCTACTTTCTAAACGTCAAAGGTCCGGAGT